>JBBIUW010000055.1:0-10446 GCA_037440045.1 Sphingobacteriaceae bacterium | reverse complement strand
ATTTACATTCTTTAGGTTGGAAACATAAAATTGAATTACCAGAAGGGATTAAACAAGTATACGACGACTTTAAAAACAAAGAAGGTATTAAAGTATGGTAATAAGTGGATTTAAGACTTCTGATTTAAGATTAAAAAAGTATACACTTCTTTTATCTTTTATTTTTTGTTTTTTATCTATCGAAATTAAATCTCAATTCTATAATTTACCAAACGAGTATTTTTTTAATACCATTACTCAACGCAATTTGGCTCAAATTGATTCAGTTCAAATACATGCTGGAATACAGCCCTATATTCCTTTTTTTAATAAAAAATATGAATTCATTGCAGATACACATCATGTGTTTAAATATATAACAGACGATCCATTACTTGATAAAGTATTTTTTGATGATTTAATTCATATAAAACCTAAGTCTAAAAAATTTGAGTTTAAAGTAGACCCTTTATTGAATTTGGAATTTGGTAAAGCTTTTTATGATACTGCCAATACACAACGTATATCAACCAATACTCGTGGGTTTATAGCTAGTGGCAGCATAGGAAAAGATTTTTATTTTGAAACGATGTTTGCCGAAAACCAAAGTCAGTTTCCTTATTACATTTCAAAATATAATAATCAAACTAAAATAGTACCTGGTCAGGGACGTTATAAAGTCTTTAAAACCACAGGATATGACTATGCTTTTTCTTCTGGATTTATATCTTATCAACCTATCAAACAATTGAATATTCAGTTAGGACACGGTAAGCAAAAGATTGGAAACGGATATAGATCATTGTTACTGAGTGATAATGCGTTTAATTATCCATATTTAAGAATTACATCGGAGTGGTTTAAAGGTAAATTACAGTACACCAATATCTATGCTGTTTTAATGAACCTAACAACAGGTGGAGCAATAACACCAAAAAACACAGAACCATTATTTCAAAAGAAAGCTGTGTCTTTTCAGTATTTAAGTTACAACGTTAATAAAAGAATTAACATAGGATTATTTCAGGGAATGATATGGAATGCGGCAGATAGCATGAACAGGCAACATTTGGATTGGCAATATTTTAATCCAATTATTTTCAGCAACATTGGTTTTTATGGTTTAAATAATAAAAACAATATTTTAATAGGAGCAACAGCAAATGTAAAACTTTCGAGTTCCGTATCAGTATATGGACAATTTATGGGAGATGATTTTAGTAATACGTTTGCTGTTGGAAATGGATGGGGCTATCAAGTTGGCGCCAAATATTTTGATGCGTTTAGAATAAAAAAATTAATGTTACAGGCAGAATATAATGATGTGGCAGAAGCATCTTACAATAGCCCATTTGGTACATATAGTAATCAAAGTTATTCTCATTACAATCAAAATTTAGCCTATACTTTAGGTTATGGTAAAGAATTAGTTTTAATTGGCGATTACAAATACAAAAGAGCATTTTTAAATGCTAAAGTAAATTTGCAATGGCTTACATTAAACAACTATTCGTTGTACAACAATACTATCACAAAATTGCAATTGGGTTATACTATAAACACTGCATATAATTTTAATATATCTTTAGGGTATAATTATAGGTTTCAGGATTTTTTAGGATTTAATGTATCAAACAACACAACTTCATTTTACACTATTAGTTTAAAGTCCAATTTATATAACACATATTACGATTTTTAACACTTAGATTATGACCGTATTAATTTTAGTATTTATAACAGCATTTGCAGTAGTTCTTTACTCTACCCCAGCGCTCATTAAAGTGGCGGTTTTAAAACGCCTTATTGATTTGCCATCCGAAGACAGAAAAGTTCACAAAAGAGCTATACCAACTATAGGAGGAATTATAATTTATGCAGCAACATTGTTTTCATTCTCGTTGTGGTACAATATTGACGATTTACATGAGTATGATCAGATTTATGAATCTGTAAAAGAATTTAAAATATTAGTAGCTACTAGTTTAGTGTTATTTTTTGTTGGTGTTAAAGATGATATTATTGGCACATCTCCAGTAAAAAAATTGTTTGCTAATATTTTAGTAGGTTTAATATTAGTGTTGATGGGAGATATCCGAATAACAGGACTTCATGGTGTATTTGGAGTTGAGGAAATTCCTTTATGGGGAAGTATTTTTTTATCGCTTTTTACCTATATAGTTGTTGTAAATGCCATGAATCTTATAGATGGAATTGATGGATTAGCAGCTGGTGTTGGGTTTATTGCATCATCTGTGTTTGGTACATGGTTTATTTTTGCCAATGAATTTACTTTGGCAGCTCTTTCATTTTCACTTTCTGGATCATTGCTTGGATTTTTAATTTTTAATTTTTCTCCTGCTAAAATCTTTATGGGAGATAGCGGCTCTTTAATTATCGGAATGTTTATTTGTGTGCTTAGTATAAAATTAATAGAGTACCCATTAGAAAGATTAGATAATTTTTGGATACATATTTCTAATTCAGTATTTGTAGTTGCTGCCCTAGCTTATCCATTAACAGATACATTAAGAATTTTTATTTTACGAGCAGTTAAGGGTCAATCTCCGTTTGCAGCTGATAGAAACCACTTGCACCATCGCTTGTTAGATTGCGGTTATACTCATGCCAAAACAGTTGTTATCATCTACATATATAGTTTTGTTTCTGTAGGTGTATCTTTATTAAGCTATTACTTAAATCCTAGTTTATCATTATTAGCTGTTTTAGCTTGTAGTGGATTATTTATTTTGTTTGTTCATTTTTCATATCAATCAGCACAAAAGAAAATTAATCAATAAATTGACTATCAATAAAAAAATACAAGTTGTTTTTAAAAGCATTTTTTTTGCTTATTGTTTCTCTGTGTCTTTTCTTTTAGCTCAAAGTAACCCCCAAGCACAAAATTTATTTATTAATTCAGATGTACAACAAAGCATTGATTTTTTAGACATTAAAAATCCTAGTTTCGAATTTCATTCATCTTTCAAACCATATATTTCATCAACAACAACTAATTTTTCTGATACATCTATCAATTATTTGCATTATCCAATTAAGAGTACGTTTTTAAGCAAAACATTAAATGAAGGGCCTAATAAACGGAATCAATACAATATTCAGGCATTACCTATTATTGATTTAATGATGGGCTACGATGTGCTTAAATCAAAAGTTGTATCAGAAACATTTGGTGGTGCCTTTGCAAAAGTAAACATCAATGATGATTTCACATTAGCAGTTACAGCTATTGGAGGAAGAGTTAGTTATCCAAATTTCATTGATACAACTGTTAAAACTAGCGGATTAATTCCAGGTTTAGGAAGAGCGTATAAAAACGGAGATGGTAGTTATAGTTTTTCTAATATAACTGGATATATTTCTTATAGTCCAAACAGTGTATTTAATCTTCAGGTTGGAAAAGACAAGCATTTTATTGGAGACGGTTATCGTTCATTGTTGTTATCTGATTTTTCTAATAGCAATGCTTATTTTGGCATCAATGCTAATATTTGGCGTATTCAATATAACGTTTGGTATTCATGGATGAAAGATTTTTCAAGGTATGATGGCACACAAAATAGTTTACAAAACAAATACGGAACATTTCATTATTTAAGTTTTAATGCCTTTAAAGAGTTGAATATTTCGTTTTTTGAAAATGTAGTTTGGCAAGGTACAGATACAAATAGAGTGAGAACATTTGATGTCAATTATTTAAACCCAATAGTGTTTTATCGACCTCAAGAATACTCAGTGGGATCTCCAGATAATTCTATGATGGGCTTAAATATCTCAGCTAAATTATTTAAGACGTTAAAGCTTTATGCGCAAGCTGTAGCTGATGAATTTTATTTTAAAGAAATTAAAGCACATAGAGGCTGGTGGGCAAATAAACAAGGCTGGCAATTTGGAGCTAAATATTTAAATGCCTTTAAAGTAAAAGGATTATCGATACAAGCAGAATATAACGAGGTGCGACCATACACCTATTCGCATGGTAGTGTGCAGCAAAATTATGCTAATTATGGACAAGCACTCGCGCACCCGTTTGGAGCAAATTTCAAAGAATACCTTGGTTTTATTAGCTATCGTTCAAACCGTTGGATGTTAAGCTTTCAGGGTTTGTCAGCAGTTATTGGAATGGATACTATGGGGTCTAATTTAGGCCAAAATATTTTTTTAAGTTATACCACGCGTCCTTATGAATACGGGCACAAAACTACACAAGGAAATAAGTTAAAATTAATGCAAAGTGATATTAAATTTACTTATTACGTAATTCCTCAAATGAACTTAAGAGTAGAACTTGGATATATTCAAAGAAGTGTAAAAGACGATTTAGGGTATGAGTTACAGTCACCTTACATTTATTTAGGAGTAAAGACCAGTCTTCATAATTTTTACAGAGATTATTAATGTTATGGAACAATCTTTAGATAGTTTTTTTCTGAAAATTCCTGAGCCACAACTTTCTGCTTTTTTATTTCTCCGTCAGTTTTTTAAAGATGAGTTGGAGCTAGAAGAAAGCTGGAAATTTAATACACCATTTTATTATTATAAAGGCAGATGGTTTTGTTATCTTTCTTATAACCCTAAAAAGAAACACGAAATTTATATTGGATTTGTATTGGGGTATTTAGTTGAATATCCAAATTTAGTAAGCGAAGGAAGAAAACAAATTAAAATATATCGCATTAATGCAGAAAAAGACATTGATGTAAAAGCTCTGAATAAGATTGTAACCTTATTAAAAAAGCACTACTAAACTATCTTGGATATTCAATGCGTACGTGGTAGATATTCATCAAACGCTTTTTAAAAATCTTTTTAATTTGATTGATATCTCTGAAAGTGATGTCAGCATTCATAAACTGATTTTCATTAATCTGATGATTAATAATTTTATCTACTAATTCATCAATTGCTACAGCATCGTATTTTTTTAAGCTTCTTGATGAGGCTTCTACTCCGTCGGCCATCATTAAGATAGCTGTTTCTTTGCTAAAAGGAATTGGACCAGGGTATCTGAATAAATCTTCATTTATAATTTCCCCTTCGTGTTCTTTTTTATAGTTATGTAAAAAGAAACGAGTAGTGGTTGTTCCATGATGTGTTCTGATAAAATCAATAACGGCTTCGGGTAGTTTATTTTCTTTTGCTATTTCAACGCCTTTAATCACATGTTCAATAATTATTTGAGCACTTTCTTCAGAAGATAAATCTTCATGAGGACTTACTTCTCCTACTTGATTTTCTGTAAAAAAACGAGGATTGCTCATTTTACCTATGTCGTGATACATAGCGCCAGTTCTTACCAATAAAGGATTTCCCCCAATTTTATAACATGCCTCCTCAGCTAAATTTGCTACTTGTAATGAGTGCTGAAATGTACCTGGTATTTTTTGTGATAGTTGACGAAGCAAAGGAGAGTTTAAATCACATAATTCCAATAATGTAAAATCAGAGGTAAATCCAAAGAGTTTTTCGAAAATAAAAATTAATGGAAATGAAAATAATACACACACACTACTAATTAAAAACGGAATATAATTTTCTATAATACTAATTGCTTGCATAGTATTATTTACCATATGATATGCAGCAAAAGAAATTACATAAAATACAAACGTTAATAATGCTGAAACAAACAATTTCGAGCGTTTCCCCATATCAGCAACACTAAATATAGTGCCAATACCGCTTACTAGTTGAATAAATACAAATTCAAATTTATCATTAGTAAAAAATGCACATAATAAAATGATGTTTAGGAAATTAAATAATGATGTTCTGCTGTCAAAAAACACACGAATCAAAATCGGCACTAAACAAAAAGGAACAGCATAAACATAATTAATATTGTATTTTGCAACTATGCTTGTCACAACAACAATTAATAAAATTATTAAGAAGATAAAAGTTACTTGAGAGTTTTGGCTAAAAATTGTTTTTCTGAAAAATGCCAAAAACAACATCATAATACCCAAAAGTAAAATGCATATTAAAACTTGCCCTGTTACAACAGACATTAATTTTAAATGTGGGGTTTGTTCATTTAATTCATAAGAGTAACTTGTTATTGTGTTTTTTTGCTCTTCTGTTATGACATCATTTTTGCGGAGTAAAACATCTCCTTTGTTTATTTTTGATTTATAAATATAGTTTGAATTTGGTGTCTCGGCAGCCATCTCAGCAGATAATAACTCATCCAAAACAAGGTTAGATGGTATTTGATTTGCTAGTGAATTTAAAACAGAGGAATCTTTAATATGATGAGATAAAAATAGTTTTAATCCGTTTCCATTTAGTAAGTCATTAGTATGAGCTAATGTAACTTCATTATTTTGAATAATATAAATTATAGAATCTTGATAGGTATTAGGTATAGAAGAGTTTAAAATCCCTATTTTTAATAAACTGTCTATTGCAGTATTGATGGCTAATTTCTCTATTTCATTTAACTTAATATTATCAAGGTTGTTCGAAAAATTTAATGGAGTTTTTTTGAAATACGCTGTTGGTTTTTCATCTAACTTTTTTTCAAGAGCCATTTCGGCATCCGTTTTTTTAATTAAAAAGTCAAAGGGAGAAATCAAGTCATCATTTAACCAAACATCACCTGTTTTAATGTAACTAAGATCTGTATATCTTTGTTTTGGTAAAACATACACACAAATGCTAACACATAAAGCAAACACAATACCTTTATACCATAGGGCGTGCTTATCTCTTATTTTGGTAAAAATGCTGTTCACGAAACAAAAAAAAGTATTTTTTATGGATTATTAGACTTTGCGAATATTGATTATGAACAATGGTGTATTAATTTAAAGTATTATCGCACCAATGTAACATGCCCTACATGTGATTCTGTTCCTTGAGAAACAATATTTTTAAACTCACATTTCCAAATATATACATCATCTGTGCAACCTTGGTTTTTGTATGTTCCATTCCAGCCTGCTTCAGTATCATTGGTTTGAAAGATAAGCTGCCCCCATCTATTAAAAATCATAAACGTATAATCTTCAACGCCTATAACAATGGGTTTAAATACATCGTTTAAATTATCTTTATTTCCTGGTGTAAACGCATTAGGTATCCAAAACCTAAATTCTGGTAAAACACGAACCAATAAACTTACTTTGTTTGAACAAGCGTAATTATTAGTTACAGTTTGGGTTACATTATAATCTCCCCAAGTGGTGTATGTATGCATTGGATTCATGTCAGATGAACCTGTTCCGTCATCAAAATTGTAATACCAGCTTACAATATCATTAGAATTTGCAGTATTGATAAACAAAATATCAGGATCAAAAATAGTTGTTAGTGTTGGTGTAGCTATAAAACCAGCAGTAGGAGATGGATTAACAGTAATACTTGAAACAGAAACAATTTGAGAAGTGTCAATACATTGGCTATTTGTAATAATGGTTAATGTGTAATTGTAAATACCAACTGGACTAAAAACATGAACAGGATTTGCTTCTGTAGAAGTTGTTCCATCGCTAAAATTCCATAAATAAGATATGGATGATCCAGAACTAGTATTTATAAATTCTACTTTCATTGGGTCGCAACCCAAAGAGATGATGGGGGCAATAGAAGCAACAGGATTTGCATAAAGTTCAATGGTTTGCGAAGTGGTATCAGAACATCCATTTTTTTCAGCAATTAAAACTACAGGAAAATTTCCGACAGTATTATAAGATATATTTGAAATAGATTGAGTACTGGCTGTTTGTGTAGAGGCACTAGTGCCAAAATTCCAAGTTAAATTTCCGCTTGGTCCATGGAAATTTGTAGTACTTGTAAAAGAAAAATTATTGGAATTAAAACAAAGAGCAGTTGAAGATATATACGTGAAACTTGCGTCTGGTGTTGGATTCACAGTAATACTATTAACAGAACTAATATGACTTGTATCAATACAGTTTTGATTAGTAATCACATCCAACGAAAAACTATACACACCAGCAGGAGAAAATACATGAGATGGATTTTGAAGTGTTGATGTTGTTCCATCACTAAACGTCCATAAATAAGTCATTGGAGTACCCGCAGTACTGGTATTTGTAAAGGTAATAGCAAGTGGGTCGCAACCTATTGATGAAAAAGAACCGATAGAGGCATTTGGATTTTGATAAACTTCTATAGTTTTTGTAGATGTTGCTGTACAACCATTTTCGCTCACAGTAAACACCACGGGATAGGAACCAGGTGCATTAAAAGATACATTAGTAACCGACAGTGTATTGGCGGTTTGAGGTGTGGCATTAGTTCCAAAATTCCAATTAAATGTTCCATTTCCTTGAAAAAATCCACCACCAGTAAAATCAAAACTGTTGCCATTAAAACATTGTGCATTTGGTGTTAAGTAATCAGGAGCTAATAATGGGTGCACATGAAAAACTTCTGTAGTTGTATCTCCGCAAGGTGTATTCGGATTTACGTACAATGTTACTGTATAATCTCCAGAAGCAGGGAACGTATAAGTTGGATTATAGATATTAGAAGTATCTGCTAATGTACTTGGATCCCCAAAATCCCAATGATATGTTGTTCCATTAAAACTATTGTTTTGGTATGAAATAGTAAATCCATTACAGTAGCCTGTTCCAGCACCATTGTTTGTGGTTGTTTGAGAAACAATATCGGCAGCAACTACAAATGGGCAATTGATAACATTGAATTGAAAATCTCTGTGATGAACACCAATTAATTGTCCGTTTCTATATTCACTTACGCAAACACCAACAACCCATTGACCAATAATATTTGGAACACCATCTAAATAACCAGTAGTTGGATTAATATTGATAGCTGGACTCGAAGACATTGGATAAGAAGAAGAGTATGGTGCAATAAATGGAACTGGTGCATAAGGCGGTGCCTCATTTACCGATGGGCATGACGATACTGGAACCAAACATTGTGGGCTGCTATTGTTAGGTGACATGGCCGGATTTGTAATAACTGGACAACAACCTGATAAGCCATTAAAAGGAGTACATAAACTATAAACTAATGAATCTCCATCTGGATCTGTTGCGGCGTGGTTAAAACCAATTGGAATGCCATTGCATATATAAATAGGAGGTCTATTCGAAAATCTTGGGCTACTATTTGTTGCAACAACTTCAGGACCAGGTATATGTTCCCAGTATGTAGCGCCTACAGCTCCTGGGTTTATTAAATTTAATATAGTTCCGTTTCTGCAACATCGTTGATACGCTATATAATAACCACCAGTTAATGGTGGTAAATTAACGGTTGATTCATAAATAGCTTCTTCTACACAAGCATTTCCAGCAGAGGCAGGTGCGCATGGACTATTATTGGTAGGAGGAACTGTTATTTTACTAATAGGGTTAAAAATACTAGAAAGCACTACATTTCCTGATGCATCAAAAACTGTAAATATTGCAGGATTAATATTCCCATTAGGATCTGGATACCCTTCAAAAGGTGCATAAGGAGACCCATTGAGACAATCTCTATAAACTTTCATATGAAGTTTGTAGTCATTACCCGCAAGTTTATCATAATAAATTTCACCACCAACAATATGTGTTGCGTCTGCTAGTTTAGTTAGCAGAATAAGCATAAGAAGTAAATATGTTTTTATTGCTCTTATTTTTGTAATAATACTTTCAAAAATACCTAAAAATCAATCAATTAACAATAAATTCAATCACTCAAAATGACCTTTTAAATAAAAAAAGTACATTAGTGCCAAAATTCTACAACAATGGAACAAAATCAAATTCAAACTTACCTAAATTCAAATAAAGAAAGATTCTTAAATGAACTATTAGACTTACTAAAAATCCCATCTATTAGCGCTCGTGCCGAACATAAAACAGATATGGATAAAACAGCAGAAGCTATTAAACAACGTTTAATAGAGGCAGGTGCTGATAAAGTAGAGATTTGCCCTACTAAAGGATATCCAGTTGTGTATGGCGAAAAAATAATCGATCCATCAAAACCTACAGTTGTGGTTTATGGTCATTATGATGTTCAACCAGCAGATCCTCTTGATTTATGGGACTCTCCTCCATTTGAGCCAGTAATCAAAAAAACAGATATTCATCCAGAGGGAGCTATTTTTGCTCGTGGTAGTTGTGATGATAAAGGCCAAATGTATATGCATGTAAAGGCTTTTGAAACTATGATGAAAACTAACACGTTACCTTGTAATGTGAAGTTTATGATTGAGGGCGAAGAAGAAGTTGGTTCTCCAAGTTTAGGGCCATGGATTATTGAAAACAAAGAAAAATTAAAAGGAGATATTATTTTAATTTCTGACACATCAATTATTGCTAACGACATTCCTAGTATCGACAGTGGTTTAAGAGGCTTGGCTTACATGGAAGTGGAAGTGACTGGACCAAACAGAGATTTACATAGTGGAGTTTATGGAGGCGCAGTGGCAAATCCAATAAATATTTTATGTAA
>JBBIUW010000054.1:0-10478 GCA_037440045.1 Sphingobacteriaceae bacterium | reverse complement strand
TCACATCACCTGCTTGGCAAGCGTGTTGAGTTTCTTCTATTTCTGATATAAATATTTTAACACCTAGTGTTTGATTGTTCTTATCTATAAACTCTGTAAAGGCAGCTGGATATGGAGATAAGCCACGTATTAAATTATATATTTTTTCGGCAGATTGGTTCCAATTTATTTTACAAGTGTCTTTAAATAATTTAGGAGCATGAATGCTTTGCGAATCATCTTGTGGCTTTAATTCATAATTACCGCTCTCAATAGCTTTAACTGTTTTTAAAATCACTTCTGCTCCAATTTGCATTAATGTATCGTGCAGTTCACCCGCTGTGGTAGTTTTAGTAATAGGTGTTTTTTCTTGAAACAACATATTACCTGTATCAATCTCATGCTTTAATTTGAAGCTAGTTACTCCACTTTCTGTTTCGCCGTTTATAATTGCCCAATTAATGGGTGCAGCACCTCTATATTTTGGTAATAACGAACCATGCAAATTATAAGTTCCTAAAGGCGGCATATTCCAAACCACTTCAGGCAACATTCTAAAAGCAACTACAATTTGCAAATCCGCTTTTAGTTCTTTTAACTCATTAATAAAAGATTCATCTTTTAATTTTTCGGGTTGTAAAACTTTTAAACCTTTTTCTAAAGCATATTTTTTAACAGCCGATTGTTGCAATTGCTGTCCTCTGCCAGCTGGCTTATCAGGCACAGTAACAACAGCTGCTATGTCATAATTGTTTTGTACTAATATATCTAAACTTGCAACTGCAAATTCAGGCGTTCCCATAAATATAATTCGCATCGACACTATTAATTTTTTGGTAAAGTTAAAATACTAAATTTGTTATATTATATAATGAGTAAAAATATATCAAAATATCTATTAATTCTTTTAGGGCCAGTGGCGGCTTGTTTCATTTGGCTATTCACAGATTTAGATCCCGCAAACCCAAAAGTAACCTTAATGGCTGGAATGGCGGTTTGGATGAGTTTATGGTGGTTTACGGAAGCTGTTCATTTAGCAGTAACGGCCTTAATACCATTTTTATTAATGCCACTGTTAGGTATAGCTGATACTAAATCAGTAGCACAACAATACACTGATAGTATTATCTTTTTGTTTATTGGTGGGTTTATGCTGGCCTTTGCTATCGAGAAATGGCATTTACATAAACGTATTGCCATAAAAATATTATCTATTGTTGGTACAAAACCTCATCATATATTATTAGGCGTCATGCTATCATCTTATTTAATTAGTAATTGGATTTCGAATACTGCCACTACGATGATGCTGTTTGGAGCCGTTATGGCTTTAATAAGCGAAACAGACGAATTTATTCATGGTGAACAAAGTAAAGGACGCTTTGCGGCGGCTATATTATTAGGATTGGCTTTTTCTGCTACTATTGGAGGAATGGCAACACCTGTGGGAACACCTCCAAACATGTATTTTTTTAAAGCATACAAAGAAGCTTTTCCTGATTTAAATGATTTGAACTTTTTAAAATGGGCATCCATTGGTTTCCCTCTATCTGCATTGTTTTTATTAGCTACATTTTTCGTATTACGTTTTTATTATTTACGCAAAAAAGTAACCATTACTAATTTAGGGAAACATCATTTTAAAAATAACTATACCATATTAGGTAAGTTTTCTTACGAAGAAAAATGGATAGCTAGCATTTTTGTATGCTGTATGTTGCTATGGTTTACCCGTTCTGATATTGCTTTTGAAACATTTACCTACAGAGGTTGGAACCATTTATTTTCAAACCCTAAATTAGTAGATGATGCTTCGGTTGCCATCTTAGCAGCCTTGCTCCTATTCCTTATTCCAAGTAAACAAAACAAAGGCGAAGCCTTATTAGAGTGGGAAGACGCTAAAAAAATTCGTTATGATATTATATTAATGTTTGGTAGCGGTTTTGCATTGGCTTATGGATTTGATGAATCAGGGTTAAGTGATTGGTTAGCACATTGCTTAACAGCCTTAAAAGGTGTACCTATCTTTTTTATTATACTTGGTATCTGTGTGATTGTTACTATAATCAGTGAATTTGCGTCAAACATAGCCAGTATTCAATTAGCTATTCCTGTTATGATTGCCCTACAAAAAGATTTAGACTTGCCACCTTTATTATTAATGATTCCTGCAACCTTTGCTGCTTCATTAGGATTTATGTTACCTGTTGCAACAGCAGCTAATACCATTGTGTTTGGAACTAAACGTATTGATATTAAAGATATGTTTAAGGTAGGCTTAGTTTTAGATGTAGTTGGGATACTATTAATTACCATCTTCTGTTATATATTCTTAGGGTAAGATACATGTTCTTTAACCACAAAGAAGCAAAGATTTTTCCGCAAAGAACGCCGAAATTTTATTTTTTAGGAATTTTCTGTTACCAAATTGTGTTATAGTATATAAGCAGGTTATTCATGAGTTTCGGAAAAGAAACATACAGTTTATTATCAAGTACCAATAACGAAGTGGTGAAATCACTCTATGAGTTATATGCTAAAAAGCTATTAGCCTATACTTGTAAAAATTACACCATCGATAAGGATGACGCATGGGCAATTGTGTATAAGACTATATACAAAATAGCTGATGTGCAATCTGAATACACATTTGAAAACGAACAAAAAAAATCGGCATTTATTTTTAAAACGCATATCAATTTTCTAAGAAATTATTTCAGAGATAATAAATCATTTGAAAAAAATAATCAGGAAGTAGAATTGCATGAAAATTTTGCAGATAAGGAACCCGAAACAAATCCAAGTCAAAATCTGCCTTTACAAATTTTGCAACAAGAACTCGAAAAGCTGGAAGACTGGCAACGTATATTATTGTTGATGCGCGGACAAGATATGCCTTACAGTAAAATTTCGGAATTTGTAAAAAAACCTGAGAACCAATTAAAAGTATATTATGCACGATTTAAAAAACAACTAACAGACAATGTAAATGCCGAGTTAGAAAAATTTAAAACAGTACAACATGTCAACCAATAATAAACATAAGATTTCTGAGAAAGAGCTCGATAACCTGCTAGGTCAAGCCTTTTTAAATTTAGATTTTAATAATCCTAAAAACCAAGAACTTATGGAAACTATATCAAATCAAGTATTGCCTACATCGCCTGTAAGCACAGACATCATCAATAAAGCCTTGTTTACAAAATTGATGGGACTTTTTGCAATCGTTGGTACTTCAATATTTATTTACGTTCATTATTTTTCAAACACCAAACAAGAAATAGTTAAAAGCACTTCAACTACTATTGAATTACCTAAAATTTCTGAACAAATCATAGAAACACCAAAACAAGAAGCAGAAGTAAATACGAGTAATAACAGTATTGAAACAAAAAAAGAAAACCAAATTATTACTACTGAACCTTCACAATTTCAAGAGCCTACGTTAAATGAATCATCCAAACATCAAATTCCGTCAACCAATTATAATGACGAAAATAAAAAGATGAAAAGTGAAGACACAAATTATGTGTTTCCAAAGCTGACAGAAAAAGAAATAAAAGAAACAAAGAAGCAAAAAGAAAAAATGACTAATTGGTTATTAAAGCAAAGTAAAAATAAATATGCTTTAGTTGTTCCAAAAGGCAGTTCTTACTTATTTGCTAACATCAATGATACTTTGGCACAATTCTTTATACAAAATTCAGAAGTAACAAACTTAGAATACAGAACCTTTTTATTTGACCTATTAATTCATGATGAAAAAGAAGCATTTATTATAGCCAAACCGCATCAAGAATTATGGTTAACTGCTCCAGGGCACGCAAAAGGAAAAGAAATGAAAGACAATTATTTTTCCGATAAACGTTATAATGATTACCCTGTAGTAAATATTTCACCAGAAGGGGCAGAATTATATTGTAAATGGCTAAGCAAGATGACACTTTCTAGACACACAAATGTTACTGCTCGACTACCATATGAAAATGAATGGATAAAAGCTGCAAAATATAAAGATGCTAATTCATACCCATGGCCAGGCGATTCTATTCAAAACAGATTAGGATGTTTTTTAGCAAACTTTTGTATTCAAAAACAAAGCGAAAAGTTAAGACCAAATCATCATATCAAATGTTCTGCAAAAAATTTAAATGCATACGCTTCTGCAGAATATATGCTTGGAGATTCTATGATGCCTGCTTTAGTGTATTCTTATAATCCAAACAATAATGGCATTTATTGTATGATTGGGAATGTTTCAGAGATGGTATATACTAATAAAACTAAAACTATTATTACAAAAGGTGGAAGTTGGAATAGTGATTTTGAACAATGTAAAATATTTAATCACGAAGAGCTAGAAGGCAAAATAAAGGCTAATCCGATGACTGGATTTAGACCTATTTTTAGAATTAGTCTGCCGAATTATTTTGGTTCTATTCAAAGAGATATTTTTAATACTGGATTGCAAGAACTAACTGCAGAAGAAATATCATCCGCTCAAAAAGAAAAGAAAAAAATGATGGAGTCTTTATCAAAATTTAATAAAGATAAATATGCATTAATTCCAATGGGTTCATGTATTTATAAAAACGATACGATATCTGTTGAATCGTTTTATATGGAAACCACAGAAGTAACTAATTTAGAATACAGAACCTTTTTAGCTGATTTACTAATACAAAACAGAACAAAAGACTATTTAATTGCCAAACCAAATCAGGAAATGTGGGTAACTAAATTCCCTTGGAGTTTTAATGAACCAATGACTAATTTATATTTTTCACATCCTGCTTATGATGAATATCCCGTAGTTAATATTTCTCGTAAAGGTGCCGAAATGTATTGCGAATGGTTAACTATAGAAACTAATAAAATTTTAAAAGAAAACAATAAACCTTTAATCAATGATTTAAGAATTCCAGTTGAACTTGAGTGGGCTTATGCGGCTAGTAATGGTAAAAATCAAGTAAAATATGCCAATGGAAATACTTTTTTAAGAGATAGTAAAGGAAGATTTGAAGTAAACTATATGTGTTATTCAAAAGAACAATGTAAATACGATAGCACGATGAAGCTTTATGTTCCTAAGAATAAAAAAGAACTTCAAGAAACAAATACAAAAGCCCCTGCATTTGTAGACGATGGTGGATTTCATACAGTTTACGGAAAATCTTATGCACCAAACAATTATGGCTTATATTGTATGGCGGGTAATGTTGCTGAGATGGTAAACAACTTTGATTTAAAATCTAAAAAAATAAAAGGCAAAGGAACCAAAGGAGGAAGCTGGTTTAGCTGTGATTACTTTTTAGAGATTGATGCAGATGAAGAATTTCCTGGAGAAGAAGTGCCATCTCCATTAATTGGTTTCAGACCAGTGATGACTGCTATGAAAAAATAACTTACATCAACTTATCAATTAAATCAGCTTTATATGTTCTTGATACTGGAATATTAGCGGAGTCAGACAATACTACAATGCCGCCATCACCTCTTATATATTTATCTATTTCTGATAAATTAATAATATGAGCATTATGCACTCTACAAAACTCATTTTTATTTAATAAATCTTCAAAGTATTTTAATGTCTTAGAAACCGTTATTTTTTTCTTATTCTTCAAATACAATTGTGTATAATTTGACTCAGCTTCCAATCTGATTATTTCTGATGAATCAACAAAAATAAGTCCTTCCTGTGTCGGAATAGAAATTTTTTTAGCTTTATTATTTACTAAAGGTGATTGTGATATCTTGTCTTCACTTTGAGAAGTAGGTTTAGCATTAAATTGAATTTCGAATTTAGAAACAGCTGATATCAATTCCTCAATATCAATTGGTTTTAACAAGTAATCAAATGCATTTACTTTTACAGCCTTAATAGCATATTGTTCATAGGCTGTAGTGAAAATAATTTTATACTCATGACTTTTAGTTGCTTCAATTACATCAAACCCCGTAGCTTTTGGCATTTCTATATCCAAAAAAACCAAGTCTGGTTTATGGGTATTAATTGCATCTATAGCTTTCATAGCAGAGTGTTCAACCGCTACTACGTTAATATTTCGACAATGATTTTCAAGCATTAGGCGTAATACTTCTGCCCCTTTTTTCTCGTCATCAACAATTATTGTTTTAATCATAGCCTACACGGTTTTGTTTAAGGTAACTTCAATTTCAACTCTAGTACCAAGAGCATTATTAGTATTATCAAATTTATCTATAATATTCACTTGGGCAAACATCTTATTATGTTTATTTAATATATCTATTCTATTATTTGTTACTTCCAAGCCAATAGATTTCCTATTAATATCTTTTGCGGCTTTTATTTCCATAGCTTCTTTTCTTCCAATGCCATTATCATCTACTACACATTTTAATATTTGATTCTGTATAGAAAATGAAATCAATAAATTACCTCTTCTATCTGTTAATTGATTAATGCCATGTAAAATAGCATTTTCTACATAAGGTTGAATAATCATAGGAGGTATTAAGTAATTACTCGAAATCATACCATCTTCCAAAACAAATTCATAATCAAATTCAAAAGATGACCGCATAGCTTCTAATTCAACATATAGTTCCAAAGTATTAATTTCTGTGCTTAACAATACGAATTCTTGTTTTGAATTTTCAAGAACAGATCTAATTAATCTAGCAAATTTTGTAAGATATTTACTCGCTAACAGTGAATCGTTTTTAAGCATATAACTTTGTATAGAGTTAATAGCATTAAATAAAAAATGAGGATTCATTTGAGAACGTAATGCCTTTAACTCAGCTTGAGCTAATTGAAATTCACTTTCTTTATTTTTAGACTCAATTTCTTGGCGCATGATTTGCTTCTCCATTTTATGGGAATATTCTAGTGTATTTTGAATCTCAATATTCTTAGTATATAACTCGTTATTTAAGTATGATAATAGTTTTTCGGACTTTGATTTTTGATAATAAAAATACAATCCAAAAAACAAAATAATAACAAGAAAAACAATAGATATTTGCGCTATAGTTTGTATATTTTTATCATGAGATGCTTTAATTAATAACTGTTCTTTCTCTTTTGCTTTTTCAAGTTCTTCTTTTTTCTTTGTTTTTTCACTTTCATATTCAATTTCATTTCTGACTATATTTTGGATTTTAAGTAAACGCTTAACACTATCAATATGATGATAATACTTTTCTAAATAGAAATTTGCATTTTTATAATCTCCTAATTTTTTATAATCCTCAAATATAATTTTGTAGTTATATAAAATCTCATGAGATCCTACCATAGGGCCAACGAATATTTTCGAAAGCGCAACAGAAGTGTCTGCACTTTCTTTATAACGGCCTGTTATTTGCAAGAACTTCGAATAATTAACTAAATAATTAAAATCCAAACTGAATTTATGATCTATTGTGTATTCTGAATTATTTAAAACACTATCTGTATAAAAAAAATATCTTTTTAAACTAATAATTTCTTCTTCATTTAATTTTTCTTTATCTAATAAAGTATTTCGATAGTAACTATTTTTGCAAATAACCTTTTTAAAAACATTTTTTTGCAATCCACTCAAACGAAAAGCCAAACAATTCATCTTTAGAGATTTTTCTTTCTGGCCTGAAGCCATTAAATAATCCGCATATTCAGATAGGTTTTGGCATAATGATGTGATGTCATTTTTTTTTGCTAAATATAAAATGATTTTTGCTTTATATTTATTTGCAGTTTCATAATCACCCAAAGTGAAATTTTGATCAGCATATAAATTATACGATCTTATCAATCCTGGTCTATATGTAATTTCCTCATTTAATTTAAGTGCCAAAAAATTATACTTATAATATGCTTCTAGGTCGCCTTTAAAAAAACTAAAACTTGCTAAATCATGGTAAATTTTAGATTTAATAAGTTTATAATTAATTAAATCAGCAATTTTAAGACACAATAAATTTATACTAAATAAACAATTTGGATTTGATCTTGAATCTGCAATCCAAGGGTACATTCTACATATGTTTACAAAACTATAATAATCTTTTTGTTCTCTTGCGAATCGCATTAAATTTAAAAAACGAAATTGTAATTGACTTTTATTTTCTTTCAACCTAAAGGTATCATAAGCGTATAGTAGTTTGAATTTTTGAAAATTAATATAAAAACGAGCATATTTATTTTTAATATCAGGATATTTTTGACATATTGAATCACAATATTTGTATGCCATTTTTTCATCTAAGAAACTATACTGAATGGCTTTATAATATGCTAAGGCAACTTGCTTTAGTGAATCGGTTTTCTTAATTTTTATAGTAGATAAAATTTTACCTGATTCATTGTATTCTGCTTGAGCCTGATAGTAAGCCGTTTTAGCTAATCTATTTGCAAAAGCCGTATCATTCTTAAAATAATAATCTATTAACCATTCTTTCTCAGATTTTATAAGCTCTTGAGCATTTAATCTTCCGTTTATTAAGCATAAAAAAAGCATAAAAATGCCTATTATTTGTTGTTTTTTAGTATTCATGGTACAAATATAAATATTTGAAAATTAACGATTTGGGAAATATTGCCTAAAAACATGGGACTTAATCATTCAATAATGTAACATAAGCATTGGTTTGTGTTAGCTGCTAAAAACCATATACTATTCGAAGAAAAACACTGCAAATTTGTGTCATAATTACAACAAATAGCTACTAACAATAAAAGAAATGCATATGACATTATATTACAATAAAAACAACAATTTATTTTCAGTACTGAAATCAAATTACGAAACATCAATTATTACAATTACTGATATGTTTGGTTCTATTATTAAATCTTTTCAGCAAACTAGTTGCCAAGCCACTTTAGACTTTAGCGATTTATCAAGCGGACTTTACTTAGTAACTGTAAACACAAATGGTAATACCAATAAAAAACTAATCATTATTTAATTCAATCATATAAACAAAAAACAAAAAAATCATGAAACTATTCAATTTATTTAAAAAAGAAGTATTAGGTGCTAAAAAAACATCGCTTCAAAAATTAGAAAAAAATCAATTAGAAAAAGTAATTGGAGGCGGAAACGGAGATGTTCCAACAACTCAACAACAAACATATTCTAAAACAAAAAGTAATACTGACGTAAATTTATAACAATCATAATTATGAAAAAACTAGCAATCATCTGTTTATTAGGTTTATTAAACATAAAAACACAAGCCAAAGAGAAAACAAACAACAATAAAAAAATTGAAATTAATTCAATTACTGAAGTGAAGAATTACTTATTGTTTCCTAATATTTTCAATAATAGTTATATCGAAGAAGCAAAAGTAGTATTTACTGTTAATAACAAAGGAAATGTAGACCTGGTAATAGCAGACACAAATAATAAAACACTGAAAAAATCGATTGAAGAACAATTTTTAAAACTAAAATTTAACAATCTTTCTTCAAACAATACATATAACATCAATTTCAAATTCAAATCTTTTAATTAATACTAACTAAAATAAAAAAATCATGAAACTATTCAATTTATTCAAAAAAGAAACAACTGATTTAAAAAAAGTATCAGTTCTAAAATTAGAAAAGAATCAATTAAGTCAAGTAATTGGAGGCGCTGACGATACTGCAATTATTGATGATGGTTCTACGGATATTGTTCGTTCAAAAAGTAGGTCTAATATCAGAGGGCAAAAAGCTGACGCATAATACTAATTAGAAAACATATGGAAACAAAAGTATTAGAAGAATCTATTAATAAAAAAATCACATCAATCATTCATCAGTTGAAACAAAATGTTTTTTCACTGAAAGAAAATACTTTGAGTGAAAGAGAGTGGGTGACAAAAGAATTAAAAAAAGCAAATCTATATTATAAATTTTTATTTGTTATTTCCATCTTAACTATTGGCACTTTGCTTTTAGTAAGTATGCTTAATTCTTTTGAAATTACACCTACTCTTAATAACAAAGTTTCCATAACATCTATTTTAGGTATTATTGCTGGCATTTCAGGTACATTTCAGTATAAAATCATACGAGAAAAACTTAAGACAGCACTCTATTTACTAGACTTAAAAACAGACATTGAAAACATAAAAAACAATAATTTAATTAATTAAAAAACAAAAAAAAATGAAAATATTCAATTTATTAAAAAAAGAAACAACAAATACTAAAAAAGTATCTGTACAAAAATTAAAAAAAACTCAATTAAATCAAATAATAGGTGGGGGAGATGGAACAGTTAATTCTAGTACTGACATGGCAATTACAAAATCTGGCGGTGCAACGAAAGGCGGAACTTACGGTGATAAAAAAATTTAAAAAAAATAACATGAAACTATTCAATTTATTCAAAAAAGAAACAACAAATACTAAAAAAGTATCTGTACAAAAATTAGAAAAAAATCAATTAGAAAAAGTAATTGGAGGTGATGATAGCACTAGATTAAAAGAAGAAATAAAAAAACTTACTAAATAATTCACAAAATCATTATTA
>JBBIUW010000053.1:0-10529 GCA_037440045.1 Sphingobacteriaceae bacterium | reverse complement strand
AAATGAAAAAGGATAGCGAACTGGGCAGCCGTTTTGCAACCATTCATAACGGAAGTGCTTTGTTTACTGGCGATGCAGGGCAAGGCGAAAGCGAAATACGCAAATACCTTTTTGAAAACGATTTGTTAGAAGCCATTATTGCCCTGCCAAATGATTTATTTTACAACACCGGCATACCAACTTACATTTTTGTACTAACCAACAAAAAAGATAAAAAACGCAAAGGCAAGCTACAATTAATAAATGTAACAGCCGACCAGTTTAATACCAAAATGCGAAAGCCATTAGGTAAAAAAAGAGTAGCGTTTGATACCAACCATATTAAAATTATTACCAAACTATTTTTAGATTTTGAATCCAACGAGTATAGCATTATTTTAGACAATACCGATTTTGGCTATCATCAAATAACTGTGCATACACCCGAAATAGATGAAGCAGGGAAAATAGTTTTAGATCATAAAGGCAAACCAAAAAGCGACACCAAATTAAAAGACATTGAAAACATACCACTCAAAGAAAGTATAGATGAGTTTTTTAAGACAGAAGTATTACCATTTTTACCTAATGCTTGGTACAATGCTAAAGAAACCAAAATAGGTTACGAAATAAATTTTGCAAAATATTTTTACCAATACCAAGCACCACGTAGTTTAAAAACTATTACTGCCGATATATTGGCAATAGAGCAAGAAACCGAAAATCTTTTAAAAGAAATTATTGAAGCATAAATGACCACTATTGCTACATATAAATTAAAAAAATCAGTTTGGATAGATGAATATCCAGAGCATTGGGAAGTAGTGCCAGTTTGGGCTTTATTCGAGGATAATAAAACTAAAAATCAAGATTTAATTGAGACCAACGTTCTTTCGTTAAGTTATGGAAATATAATTAAAAGAGATGTAGATAGTAATATGGGATTATTGCCTGAAAGCTTTGATACGTATCAAATTGTAAAAAAAGGAAACATCATTTTAAGGCTTACTGATTTGCAAAATGATAAAAAAAGTTTACGAGTTGGTTTAGCAAAAGAAGATGGAATTATTACATCTGCATACACTGGTTTAGTTCTGAAATTTGATAATTGTATTACTGATTATTTATATTATCATTTACATTCATTAGACATAAAAAAATATTTCTATAGTCTTGGTGGTGGTGTTAGACAAAGCATTGGCTTTAAAGAATTAAAGTGGTTAAAATTACCCATACCACCCATTGCCGAACAAAATAAAATAGTAGCATACATAAACACCCAATCTCAAAAGATAAACCACTTCATTGCAAAAAAACAACAATTTATTGCACTACTCAAAGAGCAAAGGCAAAGTGTAATAAATGAAGCGGTAACGAAGGGCATAAATAAAAAAGCAAAACTAAAAGACACAGGTATTAAATGGTTGGAAAAGGTTCCTAAACATTGGGAAGTAAGAAAATTGAAATATTGTGTTACGTTAAATTCAAATGAAATTGACCTTGAGAATATTGAAACTGATTTAATGAAAATTGCTTTAGAAAATATAGATAATTGGACAGGAAGATTTGTGGAAACAGGAAATCCAACTTTTGAAGGAAAAGGAAATTATTTTAAAACAGGTGATGTGCTTTTCAACAAGTTAAGACCTTATTTGGCAAAAGCATACATAGCTAAAGAAAATGGTATTGCAGTAAATGAGCTTTTAATTTTTACACCAAATGAAAATATTTTCACAAGTCAATTTTTATTTCAGAGATTAATGACAAGTGATTTTATTGATGTTGTAAATAGTTCAACTTATGGAGCAAAGATGCCAAGAGCAAATTGGACTTTTATTGGAAATCTTAAATTGCCAATTCCCCCTTTAGAAGAACAAACCCAAATAATTAACCACATCAAAACCGAAACCGCCACCATAGACACCGCCATAGCCAAAACCGAAAGAGAAATAGAACTGATAAAAGAATACAAAGAAGCAATGATTAGTGAGGCAGTGATGGGTAAAATAAAAATTAATAAACAAAATTAAGTATTATGATAAGTAATAGAGAAATTATAAATATTGACCAAATTATATTAGACCCCAATAATTATAGATTTATTGATAAGGCCGAATATAAGCCTGTATCTGATGAACAATTGGCAGACGAAAGAGTACAACTTCGTACGCTAAATTTTATTTTGGGTCGAAATCAAGAAAATATCAAAGACTTAATCTCTAGTTTTAAGGAAAATGGGTTTTTAGATATTGAACAAATTCAGGTAAAAAAAGTGCTTGACAAATATTTGGTTTTAGAAGGAAATCGTAGAACTTCAACATTAAAATTTCTTTGGGAGGAGTATAAAAAAGGGAATGATATTGGGAATGTGAATCCGGAAGTATTTAACACCATTCCAGTTGTAGTTATTAACGAAGAAAACCCAATTCAACATCTAATTACTATGGGATTACACCACATTAGTGGTAAAAAAAGATGGAGTGCTGTAAATGAAGCGCAATTAATTAATGACCTCATTGAAAAATATGAATTAACTGAAGATGAAGTTTGCAGCAAGCTTGGGATTTCAAAATACACTTTACGCAGAAGCCGAAGAACTTTGTATTTAATAAATGAGTATAAAGCAAGCGATTTTGGCGACCAGTTTAAAACAGATATGTTTTATATTTTTCAATCTATTATTGCCTCTCCTATACTTAAAGAATGGATAGAATGGGATGATTATGAATATGCGCCTAATAATAAAAAAAATATTGAAAGACTTTTTAATTGGCTATCTGTAATAGATGGCGATAGGGATGAAGAAAAAGAATCTAATAGCGATTCAAAAGAAAAATTGTTTGATTCAAGAGATCCAATAATTAATCAGTATAGACAAATAAATACTTTAGAACAAATCATCAATGATGAAACCGCTTTGAAAATAATGGAGTCGAGTGGTGATTTGACAAAAGCATATTCATTTAGTAAAGCAGTAGGCGAATCAAAACTACAAAATGCAATTTCAACGATTAAAGAAGGAGCATTGTTAGCTTATAATTTTAAAGAACTAATTACAGCAAATGATTATGAAGAATTAAAAACAGTTAACAATAGTATCGCAAACTTATTACCAATCAGCAAAGCATTATTTTTTATTAATGAGAAAAAGGCTCAGCTACATTTTACAGAAATAAGCAATCATTTTACAGATGCAACTATTAGTAAGTACAGGAAATTAGAAAATGTTACTATAAAAAACATTAGCAGGGTAAACATTTTTGCCGGAGGTAACAACAAAGGAAAAACTACCATTTTAGAAGCCTTTTATTTGCTATCGCAATTAAACGACTTACCTGCATACATTGAGTTAGAAAGATACAGGGGTAAATTTTTAGAAGATTTCCCTGCAAAATGGGTAGATAAAAATTTCATTTCCTCAATTGATTTAAAAGCAATCTTCAACACAAGTGAAACTGGCTTATTAATAAAGAAAGAAGCCACCGAAGAAGATATGGACAAAACAGGCTACCTCAATTCATTGGTAGCAGAGGCATACGTAGGCAATACAAATTTGAATAGTAACATACATTTATTTTCAAACAAAGAGCCTGAATACAGATATACCAAATCTCAAATTCTTTGCCAATCTGCTTTTACAAGCCCATACCGATACAACGAAAAACTATTGTACACTGCTCACAAGTTAGCTATTGAAAACAGGTATTTCGATAAAGTAATTCAGTTTATTAAAGACAATTTGGATAATACTATTGAAAAGATAGATTTGGTAAATGATGAAGGCGAAAACAGATTTAGAGTTACCTCAACAAGTGTAGAAAAAGCAATAGACATCACTAAATATGGTGAGGGTTTGCAACGAGTATTTGAAATAGCCTTGTTATTGGGTTATTGCAAAAATGGTATTCTGTGTATTGACGAAATTGATAGTGCATTGCACAAAAGTTTATTAATCAAATTTACAGAGTTCATTCAGCAAATTGCAAAAGAGTTTAATGTACAAGTATTTCTTTCTACTCACAGCAAAGAATGTATTGATGCATTTGTAGAAAACGAATTTCCTGATGATGAACTAACGGCCTATGCATTAGAGGGAAATACAGAGGGAAAAATTGAGTGTAATTTCTTGTTGGGAAATAAATTGAAACAATTAGTTGAAACAATAAACATAGATATAAGATAGTATGGCCACACAAATAATTATAGCACTTTGTGAAGGCCCACACGATGTTTCCTTCATAAACCGAATATTAAAGTCAGCAGGTTTTATAAGTAACGAGCAAAAGAAGCTTAATCAGTTTCCTACACCAATGGATAAATTAATGGCAAGTGAGTTTATTAAAACAGATGTTGAGCAACTTAACTTACAAGAGCTGCGAAAGGGAGTTTTGCCCACTCATACACTTCAAAAAGAAGATAATTGGGTATTTCTTTATTCAATGGGTGGCGACAGTAAAAAGGAGAATAGAAAAACTATTATTAATAATCTTAAAGCTAATATTAGGCAAGCTGGTGAAATTAAAGGAGATAGAGGAAATGACAATACACAGTTTTCTGTACTATACATTTTTGATGCAGATAACAAGGGAGTTAATACAAGGTTAGCTGAAGTGGTTAACGAGGTTAAACAGGTATTTCCAGCATTAACTGAAAATATTTTCCCTACAAATTCAACATCTGCAACCGTAGAAAATATAAAGATAGGTTGCCACATTATTACTGGTGCTGATAACAATACAGGTAAACTGGAAGATATTCTTATGCCACTCTTGAGAGAGGGAAGCGAGCAAATTTATGATGGTGCTGTAACATACCTTCAAACTTATTTTGATGATGCAAGATTATTTCCATTAAAACTTAGCATCAATGCGGAGGTAACAAGTGAAGTAAGAAGCGCTAAGAATGGTGATAAACTAAAGTATGACGAACAAAAATCAATAGTTGGAGTAATCGGACAATTGCAAAAGTCAGGTGGTTCAAATACAGTTTGTATAGGGCAAACAGATTATTTGAATTTGAAAAAAATACAAGCCAATCAGAAGTGTATCGAGTTTGTAAATTTCATTAACAACTTTATATAGAACATATATGAGTACAGACACATCCGAAAAAGGTTTAGAAACCATCATTGAAAAGCATTTGGTAGAAGTGTGTGGCTATCGCCAAAGTTATAGTGCCGACTATGACCGAGACATTTGCATTAATAAACGCCTATTATTTGAGTTCATAAAACAAACACAGCCTACGGCTTACGATACCATTGTAAAACGTGGAGAAGAAAAATTTCTCAAACGCCTTGCCGAGCAAATTAAGAGCAAAGGCATTATCGAATTGCTACGTAAAGGCATAAAGGATTTAGACCTTCAAATTAATCTGTACTACAAAAATCCGGCATCCGAATTAAATCAAAAAGCACAAGATAATTATCAAGCTAATATTTTTTCAGTAAATCGTCAGTTACATTATAGCTTATCCAATAATAATTCTTTGGACATGGCTATTTTTATCAATGGTTTACCTATCATAACATTTGAACTCAAAAATGAATGGACAGGTCAAACAGTAAAGAATGCAATACGCCAATATCAACAAGATAGAGACCCTAAAGAACCTTTATTTGCTTTTGGTAGATGTATTGTACACTTTGCTGTTGATAGCAATTTAGTATATATGACTTCTCAATTAAATGGTGGTAATACATTTTTTTTACCGTTCAATAAGGGAATAAACAATGGTGCAGGAAATCCTGTAAATGCAATTGGATTAAAAACTGATTATCTTTGGAAAGATACGCTTACCAAAGAAAGTCTGAGTAATGTTTTAGAAAATTACACTCAAATTATTGAAGAAACAGACGAAGACACTGGTAAAGTAAAACGTAAATTAATTTTCCCACGATACCATCAATTAAGAGCCGTTAAAAATTTATTAGCTGATGCCAAAGCAAATGGATTAGGCAATAAATATTTAATACAACATTCAGCAGGTTCGGGCAAATCTAATTCTATTGCTTGGTTGGCTCATCAACTGGTAAGTTTACACAATACGTCAAATACCGATACTATTTTTGATAGTGTAATTGTTGTTACCGATAGAAAAGTATTAGACAAACAAATTAGAGATAACATCAAACAATTTGCACAAGTAAATAAGGTTGTAGAAGCAATTGAAAAAGGGAGTAAACAATTAAAAGAAGCCTTAGAAGATGGCAAAAAAATAATTGTTACTACGGTTCAAAAATTTCCTTTCATTATAGATGAAATAGGCACTTTACAAGCGAAAAAATTTGCCATTATTATTGATGAGGCGCACAGTAGTCAAAGTGGTGAAACAGCAAGTAAAATGAACTGGGTATTATCTGATAAAGAAACTCCTTATGGTGATGAGGATAAAATGCACGATGAAGAACCCGAAACCTCAGAGGATGCAATAAATGTAATGATAGAGCAAAGAAAGATGCTTAAAAACGCTTCGTACTTTGCATTTACAGCTACACCTAAAAACAAAACCTTAGAAACTTTTGGCGCCAAAACAACAGATGGAAAGTTTGAGGCATTTGATAGCTACACAATGAAGCAAGCTATAGAAGAAGAATTTATTTTAGATGTGCTAAAAAATTACACTACATATCAATCTTATTACAAACTTAATAAAGCAGTAGAAGAAAATCCCGAATTTGAAACACATCAAGCCAATAAAAAATTAAGAGCTTATGTTGAAAGTCATCCATTTTCCATAATGGAAAAATCAAAAGTGATGATAGACCATTTCAACTCAGAAGTTGCTAAGCAAATAAATAGACAGGCAAAAGCAATGGTTGTTTGTAAGAGTATAAACAATGCTATCAAATACTATGATGCCTTTAAAAAGTATCTAAAAGAAATCAACTCGCCATACAAAGCTATTATAGCATTTAGTGGAAGTAGGGAAATTGATGGAGTGGAAACAGATGAGTCCAAATTAAATGGCTTTCCAAGTAACGACATACCAAAAGAATTCAAGAAAAAGGATTATAGATTTTTAATAGTTGCTAATAAGTTTCAAACAGGTTTCGACCAACCATTATTGCATACAATGTATGTAGATAAAAAATTAAGAGATGTACAGGCAGTGCAAACTTTATCAAGATTAAACAGAGCTTACAAACCTTACAAAGAAGACACTTTTGTGTTAGATTTTTTTAATAGCACGGAAGAGATAAAAGAAGCCTTCGAACCATTTTATACTACTACCGTTTTAAGCGAAGAGACAGATGCTAACAAATTAAATGATTTGCAGGATGTATTAGACAATGCGCAAGTTTATACGATTGATGATGTACATAATTTTACCAACCTTTATTTCAACAATGCAGATAGACAAGAGCTTGACCCTATAATTGATATTTGTGTAGCAAATTTTAAAGCAGAGTTAAATGAAGATGCACAAATTGATTTTTTTGTAAAAGCAAAATCATTTTATCGTACCTATGCTTTTCTGTCTAAAATACTGTCATTTAAAAACGCTTACTGGGAAAGGCTGTATTGGTTTTTAAAATTCCTTATGCCGAAAATTAAACCTAAGGAAAACGAGGATTTGGCAAAAGGTATTATTGAAGCTATTGATTTAGATAGTTATAGATTAACAAGAACTACCACAGATAATATTGGATTAAAGGGCGGAGAGGAAATAGACCCTACGCCACCAATAATGAAAGGGAAGAAGGGCGAAAATGAATTTAATGAGTTAGAGGCTATCATCAATAATTTTAATACCCGTTTTGGTATTGACAATTGGACTGATGATGATAAAATAAAAGCATTTCTTTTTCAACAATTACCGGCAGATTTTGCAAAAGACTACGCAACGGTAAATTCTGTAAATAATTCAGACAAACAAAATGCAAAAATCACTTCCGATAAAAAAGTGGAAGACTTAATGCAAGATGTAATCTTTACCTATACTGATTTATATAAAAAGTTCACTGACGATTCAGATTTTAAACGTCAATATTTAGATTTCGTGTTTGATAAAATTTGGAAACAAAATCAGTTGCGCCCATAAATACATTGCACAATGCTCTTGTAATATTATTAAATGTTGCTAAAATGAAAAGAATATAAATTAGAAACTCAAAGCAGAGTTTATATACTGGTAAATAAATATGAGTCAAACATTACAAATTATACTTGGTGTAGTTGCCTTAATTGGAGCCGTTAGTGGCTTTTTAATTTGGCATTTTAAAGAGATGCATAAATTGAAAGACAGCATTCAAGATTTAAAACTTGAAATGAAAGAATTGGAAAAGCGTGATGATTTACAACAACAAACTATTGACCAGTTAAAAGAACTTTATCCTGTATTAAAAACAGTAATAGAAAACCTAAACAAAGGAAAAAAATGAGCGGTATAATAAATTATGAGCGCCTTTCTTTCCTTGGTGATAAGGTAAAAGCAGGCACGGCGACTAAGGTAGAGAAGGATGAGTTTATGTTAATGTTATACCATAACGGTAGCATTACACAAAAGCAATATGATGAATATTTAATAAATGGAAACAAAACTAATACCGATGAAATTGTAAACGCCGCACTTGCAATTGGCGCAGTTTTATTAATTGGTTATTTGATAAAAGAAATGTTTAAAAGCAATAAGTAACATGAATAATTGGGTAGATACAGCCATACAATTGCTTAATAAAAGTTTGCATCCTATTCCACAAGAGTTGAATGAAATAGATTGGAAAAGTGGATTGTCTGATAAAAGCGAACGTTTAGCACAACATATATCCGCATTTGCTAATTATACTGGTGGTGGTTATTTAGCTTATGGTATTAATAATGATGGTACATTCAATCCATTAGCAAAAACCGAAATGGATACAATCGTGCAAAAGTTAGGTAACATTGCACGCAATAATTTGGCTCAACCTGTTGGTATAGAACATATAGTAGCTGATTATAAAGGGAATGCAGTATTATTTATCTATATCCCTGAACATACTGAAAAACCTGTCTATTTAAGAAGTAGTGATATGTTTGATAGCTATAAACGTAGTGCTGGTCAAACCGTAAAATTATCTCGGAACGAAGTAAAACAATTGATAGCGGTTTCAACAGGCTTAAATTTTGAAGTACAAACTGCAATTCACAATGTAAGTGATGACGAAGTATTAAAGCTCTTGGATTATGATAGCTACTTTACACTGCAAGAAAAAAGATTACCCGATACTAAACTTAGTATTTTACAAACTTTAGCAGTAGAAGATTTAATTAAAAAAGCTCCAAACGGTTGGGATATTCTGAATTTAGGCGCAATACTATTTGCCAAAGACTTGAAAAATTTTAAAGAACTAAAACGAAAAGCTGTTAGAGTAATTGTTTATAAAGAAACAAGCCGTATCAATGCATTAAAAGAACAAGAAGGTGGTAGAGGATACGCTTCTGGGTTTGAAGGATTGGTAAATTATATTATGGATCAACTCCCATCTAACGAGGTCATAGAAAACGCACTTCGTAAAAAAGTAAAAGTATATCCCGAAAAAGCAATGCGTGAATTTGTCGCCAACGCATTAATTCACCAAGATTTTTCGGTAACAGGTTCGGGAGTAATGGTAGAAATATTTTCTGACCGTATCGAAATTACTAATCCGGGTGTTCCATTAGTTGATACTAATCGCTTTATTGATACTGCGCCAAAATCAAGAAACGAAAGCTTGGCTTCGCTTATGCGAAGATTAAATATTTGTGAAGAACGTGGAAGTGGAATTGACCGAGCCATTGAATCAATAGAAGTATTTCAATTACCTGCTCCAAAATTTATTAGAGGTGATGATTATACTCGAATTATTATGTATGCACCCACTCCTTTAACGCGAATGAATAATGACGACAGAATAAGAGCCTGTTATCAGCATACTTGTTTGCATTACATTAATAACCAGCAAGTCAATAATCAATCTGTTAGAAAGCGATTTAACATCGCCAAAAATAATGTTTCATTTGCATCCAAAATAATTGCAGATACTTTAGATGCAGGATTAATAAAAGCATCAGACCCCGAAAATGCGTCTAAAAAATTCGCCTCCTATGTACCATTTTGGACTTAAAATCTTATTTGTTTGCAAAATCAACAACGCCATGAAAACAAACACAACTGCCTGAAAAACAACAATATGCTTATTTCATTAGAAAATCCCGAAGTGAAACGTCATATTAGAGCGAGGGATTTAAAAGTTTACAAAGGCTACTTTTTATTTAAAGGTGAAAGTAGCTACTACCTAAAAAAACAGACTAAAAATTAAAAACAAAACATAAAGCCATGTCGGGAGGAAGTTTAAATTACGCCTATTACAAAATAGATACTGTGATAGAGGATATTGAATCATATTCAAAAGAATGGGGAGAGATAGACGTCAGGGGCAATGAACTTAATGAGAAAGAAAAGAAACAACTACTTACAGCAATAGAAAAATTAAGGGGTGATTTAAAATCTATTTCAGAAAGAACAAAAGATTTTGAATGGTGGTTATCTGCTGATATTGGAGATAGAGAATTCTTGAATAGGACTAT
>JBBIUW010000052.1:0-10583 GCA_037440045.1 Sphingobacteriaceae bacterium | reverse complement strand
TACTACATTAAACCATGAGTTTTTAAGTACCATTAAAACCCGTGCTGAGCAATACGTGATTTACGCTGATAATTGTTTACTCACCAAAGAGTTTATGATGAAGCATAAAATTATTTTCAAAAAAATTCCACGAGACATTACCAAATTTTAAACCATGGAGCTTAAGCCTTATCAACAGGAAGTTATCAGTGATTTAGCATTGTTTTTAGAAACCATACAAAGTACTAAAAACATAGCCGATGCCTTTACTGATTTTTGGACGATGCATCCAAAAACACCGTTGCAGCCGTTTCCGGGTCAAGCCATTGAGCCTTACAAAAACAATATTCCTGCGGTGCCACACGTGTGTGTAAAAGTGCCAACAGCAGGTGGTAAAACATTCATTGCCTGTAATGCTATCAAAACTATTTTTGATGCCTTTCATTACGACCGCAAAAAAGCAGTGGTGTGGTTAGTGCCTTCTATTACTATTTTAGAACAAACTATTAAAAATTTAAAAAACACCAATCATCCTTATCGCGAAAAAATCAATTCGCATTTTGGTAATAAGGTTGAGGTGTATGATAAACAAGCATTATTACAAGGCAGTAGTTTTAATGCTACAAGCGTGCAAGAGCAGTTGAGTATTTTTGTATTAAGCTTTGATAGTTTAAGAGCAAAAAATAAAGAAGACCGAAAAGTATATCAGGAAAATGGTAACCTGCAGTCCTTTGGCACTATGCTTGGCAGCGAAGAAGATATTTCGTTAATGCGAGTGATACAAGCATTAAATCCAGTATTGATAGTAGATGAAAGTCATAATGCCGAATCAGATTTGAGTATTGACATGATTAAAAACTTAAACCCTTGTTTTATCCTTGATTTAACTGCAACACCAAGAAAGAACAGTAATATCATCAGTTTTGTAGATGCCATGGCTTTAAAAAAAGAGAACATGGTAAAGCTGCCTGTGATTGTTTACAATCATCAGGATAAAACAGAAGTAATCAATTCGGCTTTACAATTGCAACGTAAACTAGAAGCACAAGCTAAAGAAGAAGAAAAGTTAGGAGGTCGTTATATCCGACCAATTGTACTGTTTCAGGCACAACCAAAAAATGCAGCAGATAATACCACTTTTGAAAAACTGAAAGAAAAATTAATCGAACTAAAAATTCCTGCCGAACAAATCAAAATTAAAACAGCTAACATCAACGAAATTAAAGATGTTGATTTAACTGCTAAAGATTGTCCTGTACGATATATCATTACCGTAAATGCTTTAAAAGAAGGATGGGATTGCCCCTTTGCTTATATTTTAGCATCATTAGCAGATAAATCATCAGCAGTAGATGTAGAGCAAATTTTAGGGCGCGTGCTGCGTCAACCTTATGTTACTAAACATCAAGCTGCTTTATTGAATTTGTGTTATGTACTCACAGCTTCTTCCAAATTTTTAGACACGCTGGATAATATTGTAAAAGGATTAAATAGAGCAGGATTTAGCAGTAAAGATTTTAAAGTAGCAGAAACTGTTTTAGAAGAAGTTACTTCGACAAGCTCAGTAACCGACAGCGTTTTAAATGAATTAACTCAAACTCCACAATTAGTTTTTGATGAAACAAAAGCAAGTGATGTGGATGATATTGATGTCGCTCGCATTTCAGATTTACATTCAGACATGAAAGAAGAAGTGATTGTTTCGAATATAGAACAAACCGCTTTAAAACAAGAACAGGAATACGAAGAAACTATTCTTCAAATGGAATCCACACAAAGTATTTCATTGCCTTCCGAATTACAACCACTTGTGAAAACATATAAAATGAAAGAAGTATTTGCCGAGCAGGCTTCGCAAATACAATTGCCGCAGTTTTTTATTAAAAAAATAGCTGGCGAAATTTTTAGTGATGATGAATATTTACTTAATGAAGAAGATTTATTACAAGGATTTCAATTAAGTAAATGTGATTCGAACATTGCTTTTGATAGTGTAACTTCTGAATTGTATAAAGTAGATTTAGATGAAACTAAAAGTGATTACACGCCAAGCTTTGTAAAGTTAGATGGAGGAGTTAGAGATAAATTGATGGAATACATTTTAGATCCATCAAGAAAAGAAAGTCGCGCTAAAAATTTAACGGCTCAAGTCATGGATATCATTGGTAATATGTATCCTATTACCGAACATGAAATAAAAAAATACGTTCACAAATTAGTGGAGGATTTTACGGATGAACAATATCACGATTTCTTAAATCATCATTATAGTTATACGTCTAAAATCAAAGAAAAAATAAAGCAATTGTCGGCCGTTTACGCTGAACAACAGTTCCGTAATTTTTTAGACACCGATAAAATATTTATTAAATCAAATTATTCTTTTGCTAAAGAAATTGCTCCAGGAAATACGAGTAAAGACATTACCAAATCGCTTTACGAAAAAGAAGCAGAAATGAATAGCTTTGAAGAAAAAGTAATAAATGAAATTGCCAACTTGCCTAATATTGCATTTTGGACTAGAAATATTGAAAAGAAACAATTTTTTAAATTAAACGGTTTTGTAAATCATTATCCCGATTTTATCATCTACACAAAAAGCAATAAAATAATTGTTTTAGAAACTAAAGGAGACCATTTAGATAATTCTAACAGTGAAGCCAAAATACGTTTAGGAAAAGCTTTGGAACGCAAAGCTGGAAACAACTTTAAATACTTTATGGTATTTGATAAACAGTCTGTAACCGATGCTCACAAACTCGACGATTTTTTAAAGTTAATTAAGGAGATGTAGGGCAGAACATTACCATCTATCACAATTTAATCTTATATTTAATAATCTGATAGTGTCGCACAATGATTGTTGATACTTGCCGTTATAATAATATAAACTAAATTGTATGACAACATTAGCAGCAGTTAAACTAAACGAGCGTATTAAAGCCATGGATGTTATTCGTGGGTTTGCGGTGTTAGGTATTTTATTAATGAATATCCCAGGCTTTTCTACTCATGAATTTTTTCTGTATTGGCACGATGCACTGAAAGGAGAAACAACTACCAATGGTATACTTTTTAAAGGAAGTATGATTTTGTTTGATGGTAAAATGCGGGGCCTATTTACCTTATTGTTTGGCGCAGGTTTAATGTTGTTTATCGAAAACAAACAGGATAACTCTATACGTGTAGCCGATTTATATTTTAAACGAATGATGTGGATGTTGTTGTTTGGGTTGATTCACGCCTATATATTTTTATGGGGTGGCGATATTTTATATGAGTATGCGATGTGTGGTATTTTTGCTTTTGCATTTCGAAACATGAAAGCCCGCAACTTGTTGTTTTTTAGTCTTTCTATTTTAGCAGTTACTATTTATTTCAGTGGTAACGCTTTTTTAGAACGTAAAGAAAAATACATTGAGTATAAGCATGTACAGAAATTGATGAAAGAGCATAAGCCTGTTAACGAGAAACAACAGGAAACCTATGATGAGTTTACAGAAGCAAAAGGAACATTTTTGCCATTTTCAAAACAACATATACATAATGTAACAGAAAGTATTTATCAGCGAGAAGTTAAATTGAGATCAGACTATCCAACGCTTATCATTAAAAATGCCGAAGAGATTAGCATTTATCATACACAGGAATTTTTTATGGGGATGTGGGAATCATTCGCTACAATTTTGTTAGGAATGGCATTATTTAAATTTGGTTTTTTTCAAGAAAAACTAAATAGTAATATTTACAGAGCTTTTGCCTTTGTTGGTATTCCTTTAGGTATTGCATTATGTACATTATCTTTTTTAAATATGGTTTACACACAAGTTGGATTTATTGATGCCATGGAAAATCGAAACTTTAGCATTAACCATGTTGGTGGCATTGGCCGTATTATTTTAACTGTTAGTTATGCTTCTGCTTTAATATTGTTGTGTAGAATAAAGTGGCTTAACTCATTTTTTGGTTTATTTGCTAACGTAGGCCGAATGGCATTAACTAATTATATTATGGAAACAATATTGTGTTCGCTCTACTTTTATGGTTTTGGTTTAAATCATTATGGCGAATATGATGCGAAACATTTAGTGCTTTTTGTAAGTGTAATTTGGTTGATACAAATTACTTACTCTAATATATACTTTCGCTTTTTTGATATGGGACCCTTAGAATGGTTATGGAAACGACTAACCTACGGGAAGCCTATCAGTAGCAATGAAGAGTAACACTTTAAAACACTTTTTCTTTCTGATTAAAATCATACCCATTAGGTATGATATATCATGTTTTCTTTTTTCGTCTGCATTTAATTTTGGTAAAAAATTGAAGCATGAAAACAACTATTAAAATTTTATCATTGTCATTATTGGCAATTTTTGTAATAACATCTTGTAAAAAGAAAACAGAAGTTGGGCCTCAAGGTCCTCAGGGCTCACAAGGTATTCAAGGTGAGACTGGAAATGCAAATGTTGTAAGTACTTATACCATTGCTTTGACAAGTTGGAGCTTGGCACCTGGAAGTTACGCTTATTCTAGTGAGGATGTTAATTTACCCAAATTAGATTCGGCTGCGTATTATGGGGGAACAATTATTTCTTATTACTATGCTTCAACGACGATGTCTACTATGCCATATTCAGATGGAGTTTGCACATTTATGCCAGAATATAGTATAGGTTCTATGAGAGTACTCTTTTATTTCAATAATCATTCTACTCCATTTAGCCCAGGAGGAGCTATTGTTAGGGTTGTAATTATCCCACCAGCAGTTAAATTACAATATCCAGGTTTCGATTTTAGTAATTATTCGAAAGTTAAGGAGACTTTTAATTTAAAGGATTAGTTGTAAAACAAAAAACCCTCTGAAATCAATGATCTAGAGGGTTTTTAGAGGTCCCGAGCGGTAACCTTGAAACCTCCTATTTTCAAGCGTTTTAGAACATTTGTGTGACGAATTTGTGATTAATAAGACTAAAATTAGCTATGAAATTTAATATTTCATAATAATAAACGAATTATAATTTTAGCGAATATCTAGTTTTTTAACCAAAATAACGTTTTTTTTCAAATTTTCGTATTAAGGACTTCAATGAGACCGTTTTTGCTTGACTTCAACAAATGTTGAATAATAAACAATGGATCAGCAACAATAGTTGAAACACTTGTTGATTTAAACTTAATTTTTTTTCTTTCTATTATTTTTTAATTTTGTTACTAATAATTTCTTACTCAAGTCGTTTTGGACGTTTAGATTGGGGGGCATATATGCTGCATCAATAGGTCTGTAAGATTTTAGAACCACTAAGTTTACTTAGTGGTTTTTTACTTCAACAAGACCGTTGTTGATGCTTCAACAATTGTTGATTTTATAAAAACGTTGTAAGTAAGTTTTTATCACATTTTCAGTAGTGTAAGTTGTGATTTTGTCTAAACTCCTTGATATTGTTGCAGATTAAACGCACAGCATAGTATTTTTATATCTAGTGCATAAGTAGTGAAGTTAAATTGATCTGGTGCATATCACTACTTGCACTACTTATGCACTAGATTGTTTTTTGTGTAAGTTGTGCAGTTTAAATTATTGATAATCAATTATTTTATATTAATATCACTACTTACACTACTTATTTTAGATAAAAATATATTAATTACAAAATACTGAATAAAAAAAGCCCAGAATTATTCCAGGCTTCTTTTTTATCGATTATGTTTTTAGTTTTTAGGAATCAATATTAGCAGCTTGAATTTCAATTTCTTCTACTGTTTTTTCATAAACAATCCATGCCCAACTACGTTTACCATTAACTGATTTTTGTACTTTATCAAATCCTAATTTTGTCAACGCTTCACCTAGCTTTTTGAGAGATAAATTTATTTTACATTGTTGCTGAAGCTTCGATAAAATTATAGTACTTGGAAAATATTTTTTTATTGCTAATGATCCAGAATTAGGTTTAGGATAAAAATAATGTTGCAGCATTTCTTCCTCACTACTAACCATACTAAACCCTGAATTGTGTGAGTGTAGTTCTTCAATTTCAGAATCATTAAACCAATATCTAAATCCCGATACATAAAGCTGATATGCTTGTGCCCAAACTAAATCCATATTAATTTTTTGTGCCGATTTAATATCAATATTCTCTACTTCAAAAGGTAAAAATCTTCTACTTCCAGTAGGATCATTTAAAAATTCATTCCCATTAACTGAAGCCATAAAGCTGCATAAATGTGGATATTCAGTAATTATAGGATCGTATGGTCTACGATATTTTACGCTATTGATTGTAATTAAATTTTTCAGTTCATTTTCATCCTTTTTATGGAGTTGTTTTAATTGATCATCAATATTTACAAATAAATATTCTGCTATTAAAGTTAAGCTGTCTTTACTTTCGAGGTTTATCTTACCTGTATATAGGTAAGTTGATAAACTTTTAGGTGTTAAATTTTCCAACCAGGTTGTTTTGAATTTCCCTTGACTTCCTGTTAAAACAAGCATTGTGTGATTTGCACATCTTTCTTCTATAAATACGTTTGCAACAACTGCTATTAACCATTTTTTGAAATAGTTATTCCAATTATCACTATTTTTTGTTTGAACTGTATTACATAAATCCCTAATATGATCCGTTTCTTCATCCCAAGGAAATAAATCTTCAAAATAAGATTTAACGGGATTAATAGCTGGACTAAAAGATGAACAGAATATATCCATTAACCCATCTTTGCTTATATTATGACCACTAGCATCAAGCTCTCGTTTAATGGTTAAAAGTTTGTATTTATCTATAGGTGTGAAAACTTTGTTTTTACTTTCTTTTAAAAAAAATTCTGGCTTTTGCTTAATGGTGTTATATCTAAAGATATATGTTGCATTTAGCCATTTTTCAATTTCTTGCAGTTTACTTTGTTTTCCAGATTCTGTATGTGTTTTTGGGGCTTTTTGCTTTATTTCCGTAGTGTTCATTTTTGATTATTGTTTTTAAATTCATCATAGATTATTGTTAAATTCTTTAACCTTTTTAATTCTGAATATTTCGGCCCCAATTCAGTATTAAAGTATAGTGGTAATTGTTTCCATCCCTCTTTTTGTGATTTTATTACTAACTCTATTATTTGTTGTTCTTCCATACTCAAATAACTTTCAACATTAGTTATACCATGAAGTATTATAATTCCTTCTAGTTTAAACGCTCTCTTTTTTGTTTTAGCTAATTCTTTTTGAGCATTTAATAATTCAGCATTTAATTCTTCAGAAAATGCTAGAAAATCATTTTTAATGGTATGCAAATCGCGGATTAAAGCATTTTTATAATAAACATATTTTTCGCTGTAATTATCTTTTTGCTTGTATTTAGCCAAATCGCTATTCATAGTATGAATAGTATTTTCTAAAAGAGATATAGTTTGCTTAATGCTAGACATTCTAAAGAAGAATTAAATTCTGTTGTTGCAAAATTTACCATACTCAACCATCAAGTTTTTTTCATTAAGAAATTTGATGAATGATAAGTAGTCTATTCCTGTATTTTTAATAGCATCAAGTTGCTTTATTGTTTCAATCATTTTTCTAATATTAAACATCAACAACGTTACACCTTCTCGTTCATCTGGTGTTATATCTTCACATAATTTACTGCCAGAAAACCCTAAAAACATTGTTTCAAGAGTATCTAATGTTTCTGATTCTACACATAATGAAATTGCATTTGATAGTCCTTTTGAAAGCTTATCTATTTTGACTTCTGAAATAATTGTTGTTTCCATAGCTTTTAGTTTTTTAATAGGTTAGTGAATGAAAAATTTTGCATTTCGTTTGAGATTTTGTTTTTATCTACATAGGCATAGTATTGTTGAGTTACATCAATACGTGTGTGGCCTAACATTTTGCTTACAGTTTCAATGGAAACATTACTATTGTTTAATACAACCATTGCAAATGTTTTCCTGGCGGTGTGTGAAGTCATTAAATTTGTATCAATATTGCAGATTAGAGCTATTTCCTTTAGTAATCTGTTATATGTTTGATTACAGTACACTGGTAATAAACCTGGATTCTTAATATTACTATCTACTTTATGGTTTAAATCGCTGTATTTTTCGATAATACTTAGAGCTTCCATAGTTAAAGGAATTGTACTTTTTGAACTTGTTTTTTGTCTGTGAATTATACACCATAATTTGCCTGTGTTATCTTTTGTAATATGTTGCATACTAAATTTATACAAGTCAACAAAAGCAAGTCCAGTGTAGCATTGGAATAAAAAGCAGTCTTTTGTATATTGAAGTGCTATCGAATGAAATTTAGCCTCACTTAGTACTTTTAATTGCTCTAAACTCAAAGATTTTATTTCGCCAACATGTCTACTCTTTTTTATTTTATAATGGCTAATGTAGTTTTTTGAAGTATAGTCGTTTATTACCGCATAATTGATGATAGCCTTAATAAACATTAAATCCCTTCTTACGTATGTTTTGGATAGATTTAATTTTGAATAACAGTATAGGCAGTAATCATTTATTACAGCTTCCTTTATTTCACATAAATATATTTGAGTTTTGTTGCAGCTCTCTAAAAATTTATTGAATCGTTCAACAACTCTTTTTCTTTTTATGTAGCCATCATATTGAAAATCTATATCGACCAATTGTCCTTGTTTTCCAAGCCATTCATCAGCCACGTAAGAAAAAATCCCATAACTTTCTTTGAACCCATTTAAATAAATGTGTTTTATCTTTTCTGAAGTGATTGGCTGATTTTTGATTTTCAGATTGGTTTCAACTTCAATTAAATCAGCTTTAATGATTTCAAGACGTTTCTGATAGTTGTTTAGTGTCGGAGTAGAAGCAATTATTTCACCATTATCAAATTGTTCTGGCTTAATGAATATTCCCGTGCTTATTTCGCTCCTTTTTCCATTAGCAGTTATTCTGCAGTAAATAGGAACTAAACCACTACTATTCTCTCTTTTAGGAGATTTGTAAAATAAAATTCGTGTGAATTTTTGTTGTATATTTGTCTTGCTATTCATAAAAAAATTATTTGTAGTTTTTTTCAATTAACCCTTAGTGTTTGCCCACTAAGGGTTTTTTGTTTTTTCTAATATGAACCGACTTTCTTCAGTTTCATTTTTTCGAATGAGTTGTTTAAGCTCCTGTTCGTGCCTGTCCCACATTTTTTCTAGTGTTTTATAATCTTCATCGCTTAATTTTTTTATCATTTCCATTTTCTTGAAATGTGTACTCAATTGGTTGTTGTTTTTATTGTTACTCATGTTATTTGATTTTATGCCCTGCATGGCTGATTTAACTTGTTTTTAGCGTATTTGGTAAGTTTCTATGGTTAATTACTTTGTTTGTTTTTAAAGGTTAATACTTCTGCTTCTGAAAGCTTTTTGTAACGTAGGCCGATTGCTTTTAAATTTCCTTTTCGGATATGGTATAAAACACCTTGTTTGCTAATAGATAAGATTCCTGCAGCTTGTTCTACAGTAACCATTTTTTCTACTTTTTTAGCTTCAATTTGATTGATATAGTTTTCGGTTTTTTCCTTGAATTCAGAAAACTCTTTTTTCAGGTTCTTTACTTCTTCTTCAATGTACATGGTTAATGTTTTTTAGTTATTTAATAAAGTCCCTTGCATCTGCATTGAAATAATCGCAGATCGAGTTAAGTTCTTTGGTGTCTGGATACACATCGCCATTGATGATTTGCCAAAACCTTTTTTGTCCGATAGATAAGTCATTGTAAAAAGCTCTACTAGGCTTAAATGAAATCTTGTTTTTAGTCTCGAAATCTTTGATCAAGAGGCCTAATTTTGTCTGTTCTTTGGGTATATTATTCATTATTGCTTTAAATTATGCGTACAAATATAGATTTAAACTATTAATTATGCAAATAATATTCGCTATTATTTATTCTAATAGCGGGTTTTTAATGCGTTATTTTTATAAATTTGCATAACTCAATATGGAAACAAACATTTTTGATAAGAAAATTTTAGCTGGAATTTTAAAAAGAATTCGTTTAATAAAGGGATTTACTCAAATAGAAATAGCAGAAAAGCTTGGAATAAAGCAAAGTAGCTATCAGAGAATTGAGGCTGGAGAAACAAGTATCGATACTGAAAGATTGAAGAAGATTTGTGAAATTTTTGGAATCGAAGCGAACCAATTGTTTGATTTTTATAAAGAAGAGCATGAAAGTAATTTCTTCAATCGGTTCTCTGAAAATATGGATGCCAATTTTAGAATTCAAATAACGAATGCTATTTTGTTTTATGGAGAGAATGCTGCTTATATTAATGCCCAAGACTTTTTACTAGATTTAGTTTTTGCAGTGAAATCCGATGGATCAAATATTGATTCAATAGTAGAGAAGTATAAAAAGAAGATAGAATTAATGGGTAAAATGTTGTAAAGAACTAAGTTTCAACAATTTTAAGATCTCATCAATTTTTAAATCAGGAAGCTCGGTTTCTTCGTATTTTAAAGGATAAACTTTTAAAAAGCCATCAAATTTTAAAGTTTGACCAGTTACTCGAAAAGTATATTCTTTTGCTAAAATGTCTATGGTAGTTGAATCAAAAATAGCTTCTGACA
>JBBIUW010000051.1:0-10647 GCA_037440045.1 Sphingobacteriaceae bacterium | reverse complement strand
ACAGCACCACTTGTTTCGTTACTTACAGGTACACCGTCAATAACAATCAAAGGTTGATTTTCTCCAAACGTAGAGTTACCACGAATTAAAATTTTACTTGAGGCACCAGGAGTACCAGAAGAACTAATAACTTGAATCCCTGAAGCTTTTGATGACAAACCTTGGATGACGTTCGATTCACCTGAGCGGGATAAATCACTTCCGCTAACTTCCGATACGTTATATCCTAAAGACTTCTTGTCTTTACTAACCCCTAAAGCTGTAACGACCATTTCTTTAAGAACAATTCCATCAGGATCTAAAGTAATGTTAAGCGTTTCTCCAATAACATCAACCACTTTAGTAGTTAAACCTAATGACGATACAACTATTTTTTTTGTTGTATCTGGGATAGAAATCATAAAGTTTCCATTTTCATCGGAAGCGGTTCCAATTGTTGTACCTGGAACTACAATTGTTGCGCCCGGTAAGTTTTCTTTAGTTTTACTATCCTTAACATTTCCTTTAAGGATTTTTGTCTGAGCCTGAATTTGTCCTATAAAAAATATAGAACAGACAAGCGTTGTAGTGAGTTTTAAAATGTAATTCATGTTGTTTTAGTGTTTTTTAACACAACGAAAATAATTATATATCATATTTAACTCCCGATTTCAAAAAAAAATCAGATTTAATAAAAGTTAGTTTATTTCTTAGCTGATTGATTATCAGATTCTAAATCGGTGATTTTACCTAAAAAAAATTAATATTATAGCAAAATTTTAAATTTCATCATTTTTGAATACTTTTACGTTATTGCAACATATATTATACAAGATGAAGAATTTAGTAGAAGGATTTACCAAACAATTACAGGAGGCATTAGATATTGCAAACTCAGCAGTTCTAACTCAAAAACATAATATTCAAAACATTATAGTAACTGGCTTAGGCGGTTCTGGTATAGGTGGTAGTATTTTATCTGAACTTATTCAATCCGAATGCCCAGTACCTATTATTATCAATAAAGATTATTTCTTGCCTGAGTTTGTAAATTCAAACACTTTAGTTATCATTTCTTCATATAGCGGTAATACAGAAGAAACGCTATCGGCAATGAAACAAGCCATTACTAAAAATGCACAAATAGTATGCGTTACCAGTGGTGGTGAAGTGCAGGCAATTGCAAAAAAACACAATTTTGATACGATTATTATTCCTGGTGGAAATCCACCTCGTTCTTGCATAGGTTATTCATTAGTACAACTTTTCAAAATTGTTCAATTTAATGGATTGGTAAAAACAGATTTACTAAAGCAGGTTCAGTCATCTATTAATTTATTAGATAAAGAAAAAGAGTCCATTAAATCTGAGGCCTCACATATTGCGAATAAACTTCTTCATAAAATACCTATTATTTATTCTTTAGGTTCATGTGAAGGCACGGCTGTTCGTTTCAGACAACAAATAAACGAAAACAGTAAGATGCTATGTTGGCATCATACATTGCCAGAAATGAATCACAATGAACTTGTAGGCTGGACTGAAAAAAACGACAATCTTGCAGTAGTTACTTTTAGAACTTCGTTTGATTACGAAAGAACAATAAAACGCTATGAGTTATGCAAAGATTTATTTACTAAATACAGTAACTCCGTAACCGACATAACTGCGAAAGGCGCTTCTAAAACAGAACAATTTTTTTACCTTATAAACATTGGAGATTGGATTTCATGCTACCTAGCTGATTTAAAAAATATTGATCCAATTGAAGTAAATGTCATTACTCATTTAAAAAATGAGTTAGCTAAACTAAACTAATACTGTATTTTTAAGTTGAATAAGCAAGTACTATTTCAGGATTTAGGGCTAATGGATTATAAAATCTGTTGGGATTACCAGGAAAGTTTATTTAATGAAACAATTGCACAAAAAACAGCTAATAGAAATTTAGCACCCGAAGAGCAAACTGAAACTAAAAATCATTTATTATTTGTTGAGCATCCTCACGTTTATACTTTAGGAAAAAGTGGAGATGCCTCTCATCTTTTAATTAATGACAATCAATTAGAAGAAAAAAAAGCTACCTATTATAAAATCAACAGAGGCGGAGATATTACCTATCATGGCCCTGGACAGTTAGTTGCTTATCCTATATTGGATTTAGATCATTTTTTTACAGACATTCATAAATACTTAAGATTACTGGAAGAAACTATTATTTTAACTCTTGATGAATACGGAATTAAAGCAGGAAGAAGTAAAGGAGAAACTGGTGTGTGGCTTGACGAAGACAATGTTTTTAAAGCCCGTAAAATTTGTGCGATGGGAGTAAGATGTAGCAGATGGGTAACGATGCACGGATGGGGGTTTAATGTCAATTCAAATCTTGATTACTTCTCAAACATTATCCCTTGCGGCATTCAGGATAAAGCTGTAACAAGCCTCAACAAAGAATTGGGACAAGAGGTTAATATGAATGAAATAAAGGGAAAATTAAAAAAACACTTTAGCAATCTGTTTGAGTGTGATATTATACAATTATAATTTTTTGAAAATATATTCATGAAATTCATTACATTTTTTTTATTACTGATTTTGTCCTTTAAATTCTATGGTCAAAAACCAGACGTAACTCCTATCATAGAAGAGAACAGTAAATCTAGTTTTAAAGCAGAAAGTAATATCACTATAAAAGTAGGTACTACCTGCAATTTTATTAATAAAGCATTATATCGGGAATTAAACGACGGTTTTAGTTCTGAAATGTATACGCCAGAAAGCACCAATTTGTATATTAATCCATGTGTAAGCATTGGATTAGAAAGATTAATAACCAAAAAAATTGGATTTCAAATAAATTTTGGATTTTATCAAACTTTACAAAAGTATACAACTTCTCAAAAATTTCAAGTACCATTTAATGGTTCCGTTTCAGGTACAAAAACTACATATAAAACTGGAGTTTATGAGTATTTAAACAATAACGTATTTATAGATTTTTTACCTGTATTTAAAATTAAAAATACTCGGTTTTTAGCGGGCGTTAATATTACAAGAACTAGCCCTACTATCTCAACAAAAATCACAGTTACAGATGCTAGTTCTGGAAATTCAGAAGTTGAAATATTTAAAGACAGACCCGAAGAAAGCTACCACGCATATTCTACCATAGGAATTATGCAGAGTTTTCCTATAAAAACTCATGAAATTAATATATCGGTTTCCTATTTTGGATTTCTAAAAAAATATGACTCAGGTTTTAATTTAATGATTGGTTTCCTGTTTTAATTTAAGTCATGATTATTATTTCTAAAACCAATCAAGTCATTGCCATAAAATTACAGGCAGATATCATCAATACTAGTTCTAGCGATATTAATTTAGAGATTATCAAAAACGCACTTATTTCTCAACTCTCAAACATTTATAATCGTCAGTTTGGAAAATATACATTAAATGTAACGCTAGATATTTCAATACTTACAAAAGTCAATCAATGTTCTCCAAAAAAAATATTATTTCAGATTGTTGATTCCATTGCAGGGAACAATCTAGCCGAGGCTGATTTCAAGGGATTAAGGGTGAAACTCAACAAAAACAACATACAAGATTTTATTTCAAATCATAATTTCAGAACGTTGCCGCATGAGCTTGGTCACTTATTAGGCTTAGATCATCCTCACGCTAGAGCCGCTTTTGAAAGCATTAATCCTGATGCTCATCCTTTAGAAAAACAGCTCACAGAAACACAACGGCAACATAATTTAATGAGTCAAACTTGGTACATACAAAAAGCGAATGTGGCTATTGAAAAAGCCCTTGAGCTATCAGAACAACAAATAGATTTAATTGTATTGAATTACACCAGTGGCGAATTAAATAAAAACCATCACTTAAAATATTTTTTATGGTGGCGAAAAATTATGAATTAGTTTCCTCAACTAATTGAGGTTGTTTTAATTTATCACCTTTTTTCACACCCTCTAAAATCTCAATATTAATTCCGTCAGACAATCCAGTTTTCACAAAACGTTTTTCAAATTTTTGATTTCCAACTTCTACTTCTACAAATGGTTTTTCTTTTTCAAATTGCAAAACACTTTCTGGTATGGCTAGTACATGTTCCTTCATCGACAATATAATATCAGCATTTGCACTATAGCCTGCTCTTAAAAAAGAACTGTTTTCTTTGCTAATAGATGCTCTAATTAAAAATTGAATTGCTCCGTTTTCTGTAATTCCTTTTGGAGCAATGTATTCTAACTTTGCTTTAAAGCTTTCTTTATCAATAGCTCCAATCGTTAAAATAATATCCATGTTTTCTTGCACCTTCCCTACTTCACTCTCATCTAATTTTCCTTCAAAAATCATTTCACCCATATTTGCAACTGATGCAATCGTTGTTCCTTCATTAAATGTATTGCTTTCTATAACTTGTCCGCCTTCCTTAACAGGAACATCAAGTACCATACCTGTTATGGTTGCTTTTACAAAAGTATTGCTAGCAGAACCTGAAGCTTTAGAAGCACCTTCTTTAATAATTTGTAATTGATTTTGAGCCGCATCTAATTCTTCTTTAGTTGATTTAATTTTTAAATCATACACTTGAAAATCAGATTTAGAAATCACGCTTTGATCAAAAAGTTGTTTATTTCTATCATACTCTATTTTAGCATTGTCGTAGTTTATTTGTGCCGAATTTATTCTAGCTTCTGCATTTGCTAAATTCAACATATTAGGAATGATTTTTATTTTAGCAATCACATCTCCTTGTTTTACTTGTTGTCCGGCAACGATGTATAATTTCTCAATAATACCACTTACTTGAGATTTCATATTTACTTCCTTACGTGGCGTTACAGAGCCTGTTGCTACAGTCTTTTTAACAATAGTCGTATCAAATGGCATTACGGTTTTAAAAACTTCAGGCGGCTTTTGCGACTTGTTGTACAAGAAATAAAACGTCCAAAAAATTAAGCCAACAAAGGCCACAAGTAATGTAATTTTAATTATTCTTTTTATCATAGTGTTCATTTTTATTTAACCACAAAGTTCGCAGTGGGCATACAAAGTTTGCAAAGTTTATATAAGTTTTATTTTTAATTGTCTAATTGACTCATTTTCATATTATCGAATTGTTTATTCTGTTCTTAATGCTTCTACGGGTTTAATAGCAACTGCTTTACTTGCAGGAATTAATCCTGCTAATGCACCACTTAAAATTAATACTGTTAGTGCCTTTAAAGCAACTGCTAAATCAACGGTTGGGTTTGTAAACATTTCTCCTGAATCTCCAATAACCATATTTAACCCTTCTAACAACGCTATGCCAATTACTAATCCAAAATAGCCCGATATAGCCGTTAAAAATACAGCCTCTAAAATTATTTGTCCTATAATTTGTGAAGGTACTGCACCTAAGGCTCTTTTTACTCCAATTTCTTTAGTACGTTCTTTTACCACTATAAGCATAATGTTACTGATTCCAATAACACCTGCTAATAACGTTCCTGTACCAACAATCCATACTAAAATTTCAATTCCCATAAACAAACCACTTAGTTTATTATACTCAACAGCCATATTCCAATTACCAATAGCTTTAGAATCATCAGGAGAAATTTTATGTCGTTCTTTTAAAATAGCAATCACTTTTTCTTCCGATTGTTCTGCTGGGATATTATCTTTTGATTTAATAGCAAACCATCCAACCACATTGCCATAGTTAAATGCGTTTTGAAATGTTGTAAAAGGAATATTAACTCTTTGTGCTTGTTGACGGCCTTCGTTACCACCAACAGTTTGTGAAGTGACTCCAACTACTCTAAAATAAACTCCGTTTACTCGAATGTATTCCCCAATTACTTTTTCGTCTTTTTTAAATAGCATTTCAACAACACGAGGACCTATCACACAAATTTTTCTTTTTTCTTTAATATCAATTTGATTAATAAAACGACCTTTTCCTAATTTAATATCCGAAATACCAGTTAAATTGGGATAACAAGCTTGTATTTCGCAAGCTGCTGTTTTTAATCCTCTGATAACGTTACTGGCACCCTCATGACCACCTAATTGATTTAATGGAGAAACAACATCCAATTCTGATAGTTGCTTTAAAGCCTCTGCATCATCCGTTGTATAATTAAAACTTCTATTTGGCTTCATGCCTTTGTAGGCTTTTGTGGTTTGCTGTGCCCAAATAAAAAAACTATTAGTGGCTGTTCCCGCAAATTCTTTTAATATTCCATTTCTTAACCCATTCCCCGAACCGAGCATAATTACCAACATAAAAATACCCCAAAACACACCCAGCATCGTTAAAAACGTTCTGAGTTTATTTTTGCGAATGGTTGCAAAAATCTCTTGCCAATTATCTCGTTCAAATACCAAATTATCCTTCTCTAAGTGCTGTTATTGGTTCTACTTTAGATGCTCTTAATGCAGGAAACAATCCGGCTAAAGCTCCTGCTAATACAATTAAAACGACAGATATTAATGCAATACTTAAATCTACATCTGGGTTCTTAAAAAAATCACCCTCTAATTCAAAATACTTTATTAATTCAACCACGCCAATACCTAACATTAATCCGATATAACCAGCAATGGATGTTATAAAAATAGATTCTTGGATAATGAGCGATACAATTGACCATGGTGATGCGCCTAACGCTTTTCTAATACCAATTTCTTTTGTGCGCTCTTTCACAATTATCATCATAATATTACTTACTCCCACAACACCTGCTATTAAAGTAAATACACCAATGATAAACACAAACCATTTTATTCCATCTAGCATTCCCATAATACGTTTATACTCCACATTATTGTTAAACACTCCAACGGCGTTCATATCAGCTGGATCAAAATGGTATTTTTTAGCCAAAGAATTTCTAATAGTTGTTACCATTTGGTTACTTTGTTCGGCAGATACAGTACCTGTTGTAGCCCATATCACATTAACATTATCCTTGCCATTATAAATACGTTGGGCCGTTAATAATGGAATATATATCCTATCATTATCGCCTTTTCCTGGGTCATTAAAAACTCCTACAACTTTATACTTAGTCCCCGACACATCAATAAATTTATTTAACGGATCTTCTTTTTTAAATAACGCTTCTTGAACTGGTACTCCAATCACACATACTTTTCTAAATTCATTAAAATCATTTTCGTTTATAAAACGTCCTTTTATAACTTTTGCTTTCTCTAGTAAATTATGATCTGGCGCACAGGAACGAACGGTATAACCTGCATGTTCATTTTTATAAGACAACACTTTACCTGCCCTTCCATCATAAACTGCAGAGGCATGATCTACCCCTTCTATATTATTTTTTATATGATAAAAATCTGAATTTGTTAATTGAATTGTTCTGCCAGGCTTATATCCATCATAAGCCATACTGGTTTGTCCGCCATCAATCCAAATACTATTGGCTGCATCGTTTCCAAATTGTGACTGTGCTCCATTTCTTAAACCCTGACCCGCAGCTAACAGTACAATTAAAATAAATATTCCCCACGCTACGCTAAACGCCGTTAAAAAAGTACGGAGTTTATTTTTTTGAATGGTTCCTAATATTTCTTGCCACTTATCTAGGTCGAACATTTTTATTTAAGATTTTAGAAGTTTGAAGTCAGATTGAATAACTCTTAAATCTGAAATCGTACTTCTTAAATTATCAATCCATCTTTTAATCTAATGGTTCTGTCTGTTAATGCTGCTATATCATTTTCGTGAGTTACTAAAACAATAGTTTTTCCTTGTTGATGAATATCTTTAAAAATATCCATGACTTCTATAGACGTTTGAGAATCTAAAGCTCCAGTTGGCTCATCTGCAAAAATTACTTTTGGATTACCAATTAAAGCACGTGCAATAGCAACCCGTTGTTTTTGTCCACCACTCATTTCGCTAGGTAAATGATGCGCCCAATCCTTTAAACCCACTCTATCCAAATATTCTAACGCTTTTAAATTACGTTCTTTACGCGACACCTTTTGATAGTATAACGGCAAAGCCACGTTTTCCATGGCATTTTTAAAAGACAATAAATTAAATGATTGAAACACAAAACCAATAAACTGATTACGTAATTGCGCCGCTTTGGTTTGAGACAAATCTTTAATCAAAGTATTGTTTAAAGTATAAGTACCCGAATCGTAATTATCTAAAATTCCTAAAATATTAAGTAAGGTAGATTTACCTGAACCCGAAGAACCCATGATAGACACGAACTCTCCTTCTTTAATATGCATATCAATGCCTTTTAATACTTCGAAGGAAGTATTATTGAGTTTATAGGCTTTTCGTATTTGCTCTAATTTTATCACGAACTAAAAATAGCGATATAAAGCAATAATGAGCTTACCGCTTATGACGAAAAATAGTCGTTTATATAGATTTTTAAGAAAGTTTAGGAAACAGCTTTCTTTTTAGTAATCATATTATTAATCACGCTCAATAATATGTACATGATAATAATTAATGGAATCCCAACAAATTGAAGGGTGATTAACATCAATAAACTTAAGCCCAAAAACACAAAACGAATTTCATTATCTTTCCATTTAAAATGCTTGAATTTAAGAGCAAAAAGAGGAAGTTCGGAAACTAGTAGAAAACTAAAAATAATAGTAACTGCAATTAAAACATAAGGATTTAAAACAAAGTCAAGATGATTAAACTCTGCAATTAAAGGGGTTGAGCATATAAACATTGCATTGGCTGGAGTTGGAACTCCAATAAAAGAATCGGACTGACGAGTATCGTTATTAAATTTAGCTAAGCGGATTGCTGAGAAAATTGGAATTAAAAAAGCTATATACTGAGGAAAATAAATTGAATTTTCAGTAGCAATCGCACTAACATCTGGGATGTTTGCATCTCTAGCAATATCAAACAACCGAGAGATACCTATAAGTTTAAACATCACAAACCCAGGCACCACACCAAATGTTACCATATCTGCTAAACTATCTAAATCCTTACCAATAGGAGAGCTTACTTTTAGCATACGAGCGGCAAAACCATCAAAAAAATCTAATATAGCGGCTATGCCCACTAAATAAGCTGCCCACACTAAATCACCTTCAAAAGCCTTTACAATTGCTAAACAGCCACATAATAAATTACCAGAGGTAATAGCGTTTGGGATATGTTTTTTAATATTCATTGCAGCTGTAAATATATATAAATTAAATCGTTTGTATATTTACAAAAGATGTTATTTAATTCTCTCATATTTTTAGTGTTTTTACCAATCGTTTTCACAACGTATTGGTTAATTCCTGCAAAACATCGAAATCTGTTTTTATTAATAGCATCTTACTACTTTTACTTTTCATACAATCCATGGTTTCTTTTATTATTGATAGGGACCTCTGGCCTAGATTTCTTTTTAGCTAAAGCTATATCCAATACCAATAATGCATCTAAACGCAAAACACTTCTTGTGGCAAGTGTAATAAGCAACATTGGTGTACTGTTTATTTTTAAATACTTTGTATTTTTCTATAACACAACACTGGAACTCATAACTCATAACTCATCACTCATCACTAATTTCATTATTCCTGCTGGTTTGTCATTTTACACGTTTCAATCCATTAGCTATACTATTGATGTTTACCGAAACAAATACAAAGCCGACGATACACTAAAAGACTTTTTATTGTACGTATCATTCTTTCCACATATGGTAGCTGGGCCCATTGTGAGACACCAAACCTTAATGCCACAACTAAAAGCCACTCACTTTTTTAAAGATATTGAATGGGGCAATGCAGCAAAGCTAATTATTTGGGGGTTCTTTAAAAAAATGGTAATAGCCGATAATATTGCTTTAATTGTAAATCCAGTTTTTAATCATTTACCAAACAACTTTAATTCAATAGAATTTATCATCATTGGCATTTTATTTTTAATTCAACTTTATGCCGATTTTTCAGGTTATTCCGACATTGCCATAGGTGTAGCCAAACTTTTTAAAATCAATTTAAATCTTAACTGGAAACGCCCCATATTATCAACATCGGTTACTGAGTATTGGCAACGTCATCACATTAGCTTAACCAGTTGGTTTAAAGAATATCTTTATATCTCTATTGGTGGTAACAGAGTAAGTACACCAAAATGGGTGTTTAATATTTTAATGGTTTTTTTATTGAGTGGTTTATGGCATGGTGCAAATTTCACTTTCATTATTTGGGGCTTACTGAATGGTGTATTTTATTTATTGGAACATATTACCCACAAACCACTTAAAATACCTAGCATCTTAAAATGGGGATACACTTTATTTTTTATCTCCTTGTTCTTTATCGCATTTAGAGCTAATAACCTTCATGATTTAGTTTACATCTATCAACACATTTTTATTCATTTTAATTTCTTAAACGGCATTACCAATATACTAGCACTAAACGACCGACTATTTTTTGTTGTACTTGCTTTTGTAGTAGGCCTATTGTTTATAAAAGAACTACAAGAAGAATACTCATTTATTAAATCTACTGATTTTAAAGAAGCTTATTTAACGCCAGCTTTTTATATTACCATACTTTGTATTGTTTTTTGTTTAGGAAACTTTAACGCCAATAGCTTTATTTATTTTCAGTTTTGATTAAGAGGATAATCATATACATTGTTGT
>JBBIUW010000050.1:0-10740 GCA_037440045.1 Sphingobacteriaceae bacterium | reverse complement strand
GCTTTCTTCTCTGCTGCTGCTTTTTCTTCTTCAGCTTTTTTAGCAGCTAACTCTTTCTCTTTTAAACAATTTCCAACTTTAATTAATTGTTCTACAGGGTACCTTTCACCCGCTATTAAAGCTATTGCCTTTTCATAATTCAATTTCGCAGTTGGACAATCTCCTTTACTTAATGCAATATCACCTGTGTTATTTAAAGCCACAAAATTTTCCATCAAATCATCTTCCGCATTTCTCATTTGAGACAGCGAGCCTAACATTTGATTTGTATACATTTCATCATCATCAAATTTTTTTCCTTTGTCTACATATCTAATTTTTACCAATGGTTGTGATAATATTGAATAATCTATAGTTGGAAACGACCTCGCCATAATAACCCCTTCAATACCAAATGAAGGTGTGTACTTATCATTACCAACAGATTCAGGAACACCCAAGGTATTGATAGCAAATTTTTTGGTGTTGCACCCAGCATAGCTTATCGCCAAAATATATTCTCCATTTGGAGGCACATCAATCACAAACTCTCCATTTCCATCACTTTGCACTTGAACAACAACAGTAGATCCCTTGTAAAGTGTAATAGTGGCGCCTGATAAACCAGATTCTGCCATATCAACTTTGTTAGTGAGTCTATATGAACGTAATTCAACTTTACTCTTTAACTTCAAACTCCACGCTGTTTGCGAAATAACGGATGTTGCAGTAATACAAAATAGGACAATAAATAATAAATGTTTTTTCATTTCTATAAAATAATGTAATCTTTAAAACTAAAAGTAAAGATTTTTTTTGCGCTAAATACTTGTTGTTGAGAAAATTGAAAAACTAACTTTTTAAAAACTGAATTGTATTTTCAATCACTATTTTGGCATTTTCGGGCAACTCTAATTCTGTAAATGGATGTTTTACCTCAAATGTATGCCCCGCCCCATCAATAATCAATAATTGCGATTGTTGACAAGCTTGATGCAAATCATACGCGTCATTCACTGATACAGCTTCGTCGTTAGTGCCATGTATAATTAAATAAGGTATTGATAAGGCCTGTGCGGCTAATCGAATATTTAATCTTGATTTATGCTGTATCAATGTATCATAAAACTGAACATATAACGGCATTTGCTGATTTGTGCGAGTGTTAAACGTATGCACTACTCCTTTTTCTTTCCAAGTTTGAATAGTTTTTGCTTTATGACGATTTATAAAATCGCTAACAGATGCCCATGTTACTAATTTGGAAATACGTTTATCTTCAGCTGCTTTTAAAATAGAAATCCCTCCGCCTCTACTATGACCTATTAAATTGATTTGATCTTTATTTATATCATAAGTAAGTTCTGAGTTTTCGAGTACCCAATTAATCACCAAATTCAAATCTTCTAACTCAATGATGTAGTTATTATTCCCAAATGCTTCCAAATCGTCAAATACTAATGGATTTTGAGTTGTAACTCCATTATGAGAGAAATTAAATTTCACAAAAACAAAATCTCTTTCTGCAAATATTTTTGCTACAAAATTAAAATGTCCCCAATCCTTAAATCCTTTAAACCCATGAACAAAAATTGCCACAGGTTTAGGTTTTCCATTTTTTTTATAAAACACATCTATGCCAATAGGTTTGTTTTTACTACCAGGTATTATAATATTTGTACTAATTTGCATAGCTAAAAATAACTATATTTTTAGTACTTTTAATTAACTCACCCAACTGTAGGCTTATATGATGAACAAATTCCTTATCTATTGTTTAATTATAATTGTATTTACATCATGCAATAATCAAAGTGATGAAAAAGCAGAAGCTATACCAGAACAGGATTTTTGTTCTTCTATTCACCGAGACACAAGCATTAAACTATCTCGTAAGTTAGATTCGCTAAGCACATTAATGAATACTAAAACAGGTGTTTATGTATTAGAGGATGGAGACGGCTCCATGGTGGCAAGAGCGTGGCTAAGCGAATATGCCGAACACACTATTGATATACAATATTTTATTTTTACCGCCGATAACGTTGGGTTGATTGCTGCCGACTATTTAGTGAGAGCAGCCGACAGAGGAGTGAAAGTGAGAATATTAGTTGATGATATTATGGTTGAAGCTGATGAACAAAAACTACTGACTTTAGATTCTCACGAAAACATCTCTATTAAAATCTATAACCCTTCTACCAACATAGGTAAAAACATCCGTGATAAAGTTCATAAATTAACTTATGATTTTAGGGGAGCTAATCAACGCATGCACAACAAAACCTTTACGGTAGATGGTAAAGTAGTTATTACTGGCGGACGAAATATTGCTGATGAATATTTTGATTATGATCATGAATATAATTTTAGAGACCGAGATGTGTTATTGATTGGAGAAGAAACAAAAAAAATTCAGCAATCGTTTGAACTGTTTTGGAATAGTTCATTTGTAGCAGATGTAAAATCATTAATTGACACCACGCAATACGATTATAACAAACCCAATCGATTTGATCATTTACATCAATACGCATGTGACTCAACCAATTTTTGGCCACAAGTAAGAGAAAAAATAAAACACATTCCTGCAGCTTTTGATGCCATTCAAGCATCTGGTAAACTACAATGGGTAGATAGCGTTAATTTTATTTCTGATATCCCTGGAAAAAATGATGGTAGCAAAGGCTTAGGTGGCGGCGGCATCACCACAACCGCTTTAATAAATTTAATAAAGCAAGCTAAAGAATCTATCATCATCCAATCGCCTTATTTAATCACAACTGATTTAGGCAAACAATTATTTACAGAAGCAACTAAACGAGGTGTGAAAGTAAAAATTCTTACCAACAGCATGGCCTCTACCGATAATTTAGAAGCCTTTAGTGGGTATCAAAGAGATAGAGATGCATTACTAAAAACAGGAGTTCGCATTTTTGAGTTTAAACCAGATGCAGCAGTTCGTTTAAAAATATTAACAGGTGCTTTACAAAAAAAATTACATCATACGCCTATTTTTGGACTTCATGCAAAATCCATGGTTATTGATGGTAAGATAACAGTTGTGGGTACGTTTAATTTAGATCCACGTAGTGCTAACTTAAACACAGAATGTGTAACTGTTATTTATTCTGACAAGATTACTAAAGATGTGCAGCAAGAAATGGAAGAAGAGTTAAAACCAGAAAATGCCTGGGAAACAACCTTAACCTTTAATCCGGATGCAAAGGCTACCTTAAAGAAAAATTTTAAAACCAAAGTCATGAAAGTTATACCTAAGGGTATATTATAAAATAAATCAAGTACTACAATGCAACATCCATTAACTTCACAATTTTTAATTAATCCAAACATTACCTTTTTAAATTTTGGTTCGTTTGGTGCTTGTCCTAAACCTATTTTTGAAGACTATCAAAAATGGCAACTTGAATTAGAACAAGAACCTGTTCAATTTATAACTGTTAACGGCTATAAATACTTAAAACATTCGCGCGAAGCATTGGGCAATTACATTCATTGTGATGCCGACGACATCGTGTTTACTATGAATCCATCTTATGCCATTAACATTATTGCAAAGTGTATGAATTTGCTTACTGGAGATGAAATTTTAACGACTGATTTGGAATATGGTGCCATGGATAAAACATGGAATTACTATTGCAAACAAAAAGGTGCAAAATATATTCGTCAGCATATTGATTTACCTTTAACCACTAAAGAAGCATTCGTAGAACAATTTTTTAAAGGCTTAACTCCAAACACTAAAGCTATTTTTATCAGTCAAATTACAAGTAGTACAGCCTTGATTTTACCTGTAAAAAAAATATGTGAAATTGCTAAACAAAAAGGATTACTTACTATTGTAGATGGAGCGCACGTGCCTGCTCACATACCTCTTAATCTACAGGAATTAAAAGCAGATATATACACTGGGGCTTGCCACAAATGGATGATGGCACCCAAAGGATGTTCATTTTTGTATGTTACCAAAGAACAACAACACTGGATTGATCCACTTATTATTAGTTGGGGTTACGACAGTGCATTTCCGTCGCACTCACAATTTTTAGATTACCATCAATTACAAGGAACTCGCGATTTTTCTGCATTTTTAACCATACCAAAAGCCATTGAGTTTTTAAAACAACATCAATGGGAACAGCAAGCTGCAGCATGCCGACAATTAGTAAAAGATAATGCCCTACGCTTTTGTAATTTATTAGGAACAAAACCCTTATGTCCGATAACAGATGAATTTTTAGGGCAGATGTTTAGTATACCTATTCGAACAAAAGAACCTGAAACCTTACAACGCGATTTATTTGAAGCTTACAAAATAGAAATTCCAGTGATGCGTCATGGTAATGATGTTTATTTAAGATACAGTATACAAGTATTTAATACACAAAAAGATTTAGATACTTTGTATGACGCTTTAAAAGAAATTATTGCGAATACAGAGTTGATTCAGGTAAAACCATAGCCTTAAAACCCCTTTAAAAACAAGGCTTTTCATATTTTTGAAAGATTTATTTGTGTATAACAAAATAAAACCTATCTTTGCACCTCGAAAATAACAAATAGGTTATTTTTTAGTAAGAAGTTCTTTAAGATACAACATATTGCGGGATAGAGCAGGGGTAGCTCGTTGGGCTCATAACCCAAAGGTCGGGTGTTCGAATCACTCTCCCGCTACCATTGAAAAAGCCTTACAGAAATGTGAGGCTTTTTCGTTTTTATACAATGGATTTTGTTGTATATATACTCTACTCTTTCTAATAAAAAATAAAAACACCTCACTAAAAAAGTAAGGCTCTTTAAAATTCATCTATATAAACATTAGAAAAATAAAACATCCGATGATAAGATTTGATTTTGTGCAGCAATAGCTGTAAAATGAATGAAGCGAAAGCATGCGCAAGAGGATTCATTTTAGCAGCGGTCCGACAGGAATTGCCTATCAAAACCCCGATAGCTATCGGGGCAAAAGCTTTTTGTTACTTTTTGGCTGCAAAAAGTAAAAGATTGTTCTATTGTTTAACAACTTTCTTAGTTACACTCATACCATTAGCACAACTAACTTTTACAAAATAAATTCCCTCTGCCAAATTTTGTAATTGTAAAACATGGGTTTTATCATTAACGGTTTCTGATAATAATACTTGCCCTGTAACATTCAATAGTTCTATTTTACTATAATTATAATTACTAGTAATGGTAAGCAAACCATTTGCAGGATTTGGATATTGATTTATTAGTTCAATATTTTTATCAATTGATTTGATACCATTTATTGTTCCAATCGTATTAATAGCTGTATTTGTTACAACAGGTTCATTAAAATCAAAATAGATATAAGCTGTATTCTTTATTTGAGTACCAGGTGCATTATTGTTATTACGTTTTATACGATATTGAACATAACCATGGCTAGCTGGTTCATTACTTCCACTATCAGCTAACATAATATTATTAAATTTCCAACGCAAAACATTACCAGATAAAATTTCAATATTATAGTTATGACTAGCATGTAAAATTTCAAAAGTATTAATATCCAAATTGGCAGATAAAGTATCTTTCACAATAATATTTACCGCCGATCCATTTCCTGTATTTTGAAAGCGTATTGTGTATGTTAACTCAGTTGTAGTAGAATCTATAATTCCATTAGGCCCCTCCCCAACTGGGCTTACTGTTTTATCATTAGGATCAAAAGAACCTGTTACATATCGTTGATAGCATCCTACATTATTTGAAGGATCAAAGTCAGCAATTGATGGTTGTGCAAATATGCATGATGAAAAAATACTGCCTAATGGTGTGCTTAATGGTGGAATAAATTCAATACTGAAATTAGGAGCCGAATAAATTGAATAAAAGTTAAACCCAATATTATTAAAATCCCACATCACAGTATCTCCAGAAACAGTATAAGTTGACGGTGAACAGTTTAAAATATTTGGAATAAATGCCGAAGGTAATGTCACTTTAAAAATGCCAGACGCACTTACATTATTAATATTTTCCAAATAATAATACACATGACTAGGCATACCTGGAACAATACCATTAGAATAAGCGGAAATAATCATGTCAGGATTTGTAGACGAATTAAAACCAACAAAAAGATTATTATTTGAAACTGCTGGTGTTGTCGCATTTATTGTTGTGCTTATTGTAGTGGTACATGTTGTTGTATAATACATGAAATAAGGGATTGCAGTTACGGTGTATGTTCCAAAAGGCAAATCATTTACAACATAAGAACCATCAGGATTAACGTATCCATATCTATTGCCTGGTTGAATATTTAAGCTGGCATAAAACACGCTATTATCTTGCCAATCGTATAAACAATTACCATTATTATCAATATATACATGACCCGAAATGCTACCACAATTTATACCATCAAATGAAATTGTATCAGAAAGCACCAAACAATTTGCATTTGCATCTAAGATTCTAACTGAATAAATATTGGATGATGCATTAAATATATCTTGGCTAGTAGCTCCATTACTCCATAAATAGGTAAATGGTCCAGGATTAGTTCCGTTTATGGTTAAGTCTATTGCTCCGTCGCTAGATAAGTAACAGGTTTCATTAATACTAGTTAAAGTGGTTGTTATATTTGGTATCGAATCAATTGAAAATATTGTATCTCGTATAGTTTCACAATTTCCATTACCATCTATAATAGTTACCCAATAAGAATTTGATGTTAAATTAATAGCATCTTGCATGCTTGTTCCATTACTCCATAAGTAGGTAAATGGCCCAGGATTTGAGCCAGAAACGGTTACATCAATGGAACCATTCCCAATTGCTAAACAGCTTTCGTTATGTGATATAGAGGATACTGTTAAGTTGGGAATTGTATCATTACTTAAAGAGGTAATAAAAAACGTACTATACGCAGCACATCCAGATATTGAATCCGTAACACTTAAAGAATATCCTCCTGCGCACAAGCTATATTGGTTTAATGAAGTAATAGGTGTACTTGACCAAACAGTTGTATATCCTGAAAGATTATAATAATAACTTCCACTACCACCTGTAACCGAAAAACTGACAGCCCCACTACAAATTCCATCACATGAAACGTTAGTATGAGTTTCTGTTACTGTTAACGGTATTAAATTATAATTTACATTAAACAAGGAGGTATCTACACAGCCGTTAGCATCAGTAATTTGAACACTATAATTGCCATTACAGAGTGCACCTACAGTTTGTTGAGTAACCGCACCATTAAACACTTGTGTACTTACAGAAAGCTGAGATGGTTCAGAAATAAAAAATATATAACTGCTTGTTGCAGATGTAGCATCCTCTGCAATAATGGTGTATTGCCCAGCCGTTAAGTTAGAAATACTCGAACTTGTTTGCCCTCCTGGCAACCAAGTAAAGGTATATGCAGGGGTTCCTCCTGATACATTAACAGATGCACTACCATTTGCTAAACCAAAACATGTTACGTTTTGCTGATTAACTGTTATGGATAATTGAGAAAAAGCCAACGAGCTTATCCAAACAAAAAGAGTAATTAGTAAAATTCTTTTCATAGTTTTTAATTTTTAAATATTTATTGTTTAACAACTTTCTTTGTTACACTCATCCCATTAGCATAAACAACTTTTACAAAGTAAATTCCCTCGGCAAAGTTTTGTAATTGTAAGACATGGGTTTTATCATTAACAGTTTCTGATAATAATACTTGCCCTGTTATACTTAACAGTTCCACTTTCTCAAAATTATGTCTAGTACTAATTGTTAGTAAACCGTTAGTTGGGTTAGGCATTATACTCATCACTCCTAACTCATCACTCATATCTCTTATCCCCGCTGGGTTTACCGTTATAGTTATCACATCACTGGTTACTGCTTTAACAGTATAAGTAGTTGTTACACTTGGGCTGGCTTTGGGGTTAGGGCAATTAGTGCAACTGAGCCCTATGGTGGGTTGCCAACTAAACAATGCTGCCTCGCTATTATTTAAACCTACTATTGCACTATCTCCTTGGTTTATTAAGGTATCATTTTTGGTTTTAGCTATTTCTACTTCCTCTACACTTACATCATCTATATAATACTCCGCCAAACCATTACAATTACTTGGGTAACTATCTTTTATAAAATGTTGACTATGCAAAAAGAAATCTCCTAAAGTTAAATAAGCTTCATTACCAACTGCGGTAAAACTGCCACTTACTTCCTCCCAACCTAAAGTATCTTCATACGCTAATCCAGGTGTTGTTACAACCTGTGGCATATAATTGCCTGCAATAGCTACTGTTGGCCCACCAGCCACAAAACAAGGAAACGGTGTTGATGTTAATAAGGCTCCTAATTTATCAATACTATATCTGGCATTATTCCACATGCTTACATAGTATGTTACGCAATATATTTTACCAGCCTTTAGTGTGTCAATTAATTTTATCTGGGGATGGGAACTCTCTTGAGTTACACTTTGTGTATAGATACCAAATTCAGCATACGCAATACCAGAATGAGGCATTTGATAACTTTGAAAACAAGCATCAAAATACTGTCTTGGAGCTTGAGCATAACTATAAGAAAGACAAGGGTTTAGATACCCTGCATTACCTCCACCATTATTCGTACTGCACCAACCAATTGCATTTGATACTAAACCAATGTTGCAATCATTATATATTTCAAAACTAGGATTAGGTACTAAGTTTTGTGATTTCGTTTTTAAAATAAAATAAAACAAAACAAAACAAAACAAAACAAAACGTTTCATAATTTAAAGATACAAAAAAAGAGGAGCAATATTGCTCCTCTTTTATTTTTTTATTTACTAATCATTACTTTATCTGTCCATAATAATTGCTTAGCTTTTACTAATTGTATAAAATAAATACCACTTTGCAATTGGCTTGTGTTAATTTGTAAAATGTTGTTGATATTATCAATATCTGTTGTAAATACTAGTTTACCTGTTACGTCAACAATTTGTACAGTGGCTTGGCTATTATTTTTTAAATCATAAGCCAAAGTAAAATCACCATTATTTGGGTTAGGATAAATTTTTGCCTGAACTCCACCTGCAATACTCACACTACTGGTTTCATCATCCTGCCACATTTCTTTTCGCACTTTTGAATTATCACAACTATCGGCATACATTTTACCAACATACGTGATGCTTTGTAATAATGCGCGAGCTTGATAAATAAAAACTTTTTGTCTTGATACAGGGCAATTGTGTAGCACACAATTGAGCCAGAAGGTGCGTGGAAACAAAAATCCCGATAGCTATCGGGACAAGGCTCTTTAAAATTTAGCTAAAATCTGCATATTATCAATCCGATTGTTCGAAGCGCTTCCACTTCGACAAGCTCAGTGACCAGCGAACAGCCCGAACAATCTACGCTCATGCTTCCGCTTTTGATAACACTAGATTTGTACGCTAAATTTTAAAAGGCCATTTATTCCCTCACCTCTTTTTCTATTCATCTATCTATTCATTAGAAAAGTAAAAGCCCCGTTGTTAATTTTTAATTATATGTTGTTATATTTCCCCCTTTGGAGGGGGCAGGGGGAGGACGGGTGATGTTATTGTTTAACAACTTTCTTAGTTACTAAGATTTTATTTTCTTGCATCACAGATACAAAATAAATTCCTTTTTCAAGTATAGATATATCCAATTGAGATTTGTATTCGCTATCTATAACTTCTCTACCTAACACATCAGTTATTATTATGCTTAAATCTTTTGTCACATCGAGCGTAGTCGAGATGTCAATATTTAAAACATCATTAGCTGGGTTTGGATATACACTCATCTCTCCTAACTCATCACTCATATCTTTTACCCCCGTTGGATAACCGCAATTAAAAGAACCTTCACAAAATGTACTATCTGTTTTTAGTAACCAAATATCTTGTGTGCCTGTGCCACCATTAGCAAACAAAGGTGTAATAAACCCAGAAAACACATAGCCCTTATCGGGTGCTTGAACTAAATCTCTAAAATAATTTTGGCTATATGGCTGCACAGCATACTCCCTACTAAATAAACTATCGCCGTTTTGGTTAAACACATACACTAAACCATTCACTGAATTATAAACCGAATAATAAATTTGACCAGCCGCTACCAAATTCCCTTCTTGATTTTGTATTAATGAATAGGCCTCGGCTCTATCTGCCATTGGGCCATATACCTTATCAAAAATAATATTTCCTGAGGCATCTAGTTTTATTAACTCATAACGACTAATTGATGAACCAAATCCTTTACCTGCAATGGCTACTACATCTCCATTACTTAGTTCAACCATACCTGTGGCAGCCAAACCATAATTACTTGGAAAATCCCGCTGCCAAATTATAGCTCCGTTTGTATCTGCTTTTAAAATAAATGCACCGTTTGTAGATTGATCATTATGTAATCTTTTATTTCCTGATATTAATAGTTTACCATCGCTACTTGTTTTTATACACCAAGCGGTTTCATCATAATTTAGCAAGCCTATTTTCTTTTTCCAAATTTCATTACCTGAAGTATCTGTTTTGATTAATAAGATATCTGAGTTAGTGTTGATACTGTCTAGGTATCCTACTTGATAAAAATGTCCTATATTATCATTTAGAATATTATATACAACATTTTCTCTATTCACAAAGCCATACTCTATATATCTTATACTATCTAAATTATCTTTATACCAATAAATATAACTTTTTGAACTGCCTGAACCAACTCTATAACCAGT
>JBBIUW010000049.1:0-10980 GCA_037440045.1 Sphingobacteriaceae bacterium | reverse complement strand
TTATTTAAGTGAGGACGATGTTGAGCAATTGACTGCATTGAAAAATTTTATATTAACAACTTTATTCATCAAACAAACGGCATTAAAAAAATAAATTTATGACATCTATAACAAGTGAATACAAGTTCTCTTCAAGAATATTAAACCTTAAAGAATCAGCTACTATAGCTATGACTGCTAAAGCGAAAGCTCTGCAAGATCAAGGTATTCCTGTAATTAAACTTAGCCATGGAGAACCAGATTTCGATACACCTACGAATATTTGTGATGCAGCAAAAATAGGTATAGACAATGGATACTTCACATATTCTCCAGTTGCAGGTTATCTGGAGCTAAGAAAATTAATTGCTAAAAAATTCGAAAGAGATAACAACTTAAGTTATACTTACGAAAACATAGTTGTTTCGACAGGTGCAAAACAATCTCTTTCAAATGTTATTTTGACTTTAGTTGATAATAAAGATGAAGTAATAATATTCTCACCTTGCTGGGTTACCTATGTTGAACAGGTAAAATTAGCACAAGGTATTCCTGTTTTAGCAAAAGGTGATATTAAAAATGATTACAAGGTATTACCAGAAGAACTTGAAAAATGTATCACCCCAAAAACAAAAGTTGTTCTGTTTTCTTCGCCTAGTAATCCAAGTGGAATAGTTTATACAAAGAGCGAATTAGAAGCTTTTGCAAAGATTTTAGTTAATTACCCAAATATATATATAATTTCAGATGAGATATACGAATATATAAATTTTATTGGTAAACATGATTCTATCGCATCGTTTGACTACATAAAAAATCAAACAATTATTGTAAATGGTTTTTCAAAGAGTTATGCAATGACTGGTTGGCGCGTTGGTTATATTGCTGCTCCAATCGAAATTGCCAAAGCATGTGCGAAACTTCAAGGACAAACTACAAATGGAACTTGTACAATTGCTCAACAAGCAGCTATAGAGGCAATAAAAGGTGGAAAGGATGTTTGCCAACATATGATTGATGCTTATCATGAAAGACGTGATATTGTAAAATCAATGTTGGATGAAATACCTGGTATTCGAACCTATAAACCAGAAGGAGCTTTTTATATTTTACCTGACATTACTGATCTTATCGGGTCTTCATATAACGGAGAAGTTATAAAAAACTCTGTTGATTTTACTATGTTTCTTCTTACACATGCGAATGTAGCAGTAGTAGATGGAGATGCTTTTGAGAGTCCAAATTCTTTTAGGATATCTTATGCAACTACTAAAGATAATATAATTGAAGCCCTGAAACGTATTCATCAAGCTGTCCTAATGTTGAAAAAATAACTTTGGGTTCATTTAAATGATGAAAAACATCTTGCTTAATCCTGGTCCTACCAATTTATCGAATGAAGTTCGAGAGGTTCTTACTATGCCTGATTATTGTCACCGTGAGCCACTAGTTGTAAAGAAATACAAAGAAGTAACTCAAAAACTTGTTGAAGTGTTTGATTGCAAAGACACCCATGATGCGATTCTGTTTGTTTCATCAGGAACTGGATGCAATGAAGCTATGATAAATGGAATTCAAGGTAAAGTATTATTATTAAACAATGGAAAATATTCACAACGATTAGGGGAAATTACATCTGTTTATAATATCCCTTATGTAAATTATTTAATAGGAGATTATAGTAATTTTGACATTGATGAAATTGAAAATATTCTCGTCAAAGATGATAAAATAAGTCATATAATGTTAACACACCATGAAACCACTACTGGTGTTATTGCTCCTCTAGAATCTATTGGCAAACTTGCATTACGATATAATAAGTTCGTTATTGTCGATGCAATTAGTAGTTTAGGTGCACATGAATTTAATTTTAAATCTAATAACATTACTTTATGCACGCTTTCTGCAAACAAATGTTTGGAGAGCATTCCCGGTTTAGCTATTGTATTTGGTGAAAAAACATATTTAAGTAAATTAGAAGGTAAAGCAAAAAATTTTTATTTTGATTTACATGCTCAATGGAAACAAAGCTTAAATGGAGAAAATAGATTCACAATTCCTGTTCAAACTTTATTTGCATTAGACAAAGCTCTTGATTTATTAATAAGAGAAGGGATTGAAAATAGAATAAAAAGATATAGGGAACTATATATATATTTTAAGATAGGATTACAAAAATTAGGGTATAAAATAATTCCTCAACCTATATCAATGGAGTCCAATTATCTTTTAAGGATTAATATTCCTCATGAGTTATCTTTTAATGAAATTCAACTTTACTTAAAACAATATAATGTAACAATTTACGCTCCTAAAGACATTTTAATTGAAAATCATTTTTTATTGGCGGCGATGGGAGCTATAAATAAAGAAAATATCGATGAAATTTTAGATTTATTTAATAAACTTAAGTTGAAATATAAAATAAAATAGAGTTTCTTTAATTTGATTAAGATTGAAAAATAATTAATATAATATAAAAAACATGAAAGCAGTTATTTTAGCAGCAGGATTTGGATCAAGGTTATTGCCTTATACAGTCGATATGCCAAAATGTTTAGTCGAGGTAAATCAAATACCCATTCTTATTAATATGCTTGAAGCTTTAAATATGCAAAATATCGAAGAAGCTATTATAGTTGTAGGTTATAAATCTGATCAAATATTAAAGTTAATAGGGAAAAAATATAAGAATTTAAATGTTAGTTATGTTTATAATGAAATATTTGCAAATACAAATACTAGTTATTCATTATTGATTGCAATCGAAAATCTTAAATTAAATGATAGCTTAGTTATATTAGAGGGTGATGTTTTTTTTGAGCATAATCTTTTTACAGGTTTATTAAAGAGTTCCGAGGAAAATGTAACAGTGGTTGAAAAATATAATCCGAGTTTAGATGGGTCTTTTGTAACAATTAATGATCAATCTGTTGTTACAGACTGGATACATAAGACACGGAGAACAGATATTTTTGATATTAATGAAAGCTACAAAACAGTAAATATTCATAAGTTTGATCATAATTTTATTCAAGATACGTTATTACAATATCTAAAAAATTGGGTAAAAAATACAAATGGAAATGTTCCAATTGAATATGTATTACAAGATATAGTGCTTAATTCTAAAGAGAAAATTCTTTCACTTCCGACTAATGGATTGAAATGGTTTGAAATTGATACTTCTGAAGATTTAAAATTAGCTCAACAAATTTTCGCATAATTATTTGATTGATGTGTGGAATAGCTGGTATAATTAGTTTAAAGAATAAATCAATATTGTTTTCTGAATCAGAATTTTCAGAACAATTAGAGCGACTCAAGCATAGAGGGCCTGACGGAATTGGTATATTGTGTGAAAATCAATTTTATCTGGGGCACACACGTTTAAGTATTATTGATTTATCTACAAATGCTAGTCAACCAATGATAGATTCTGAGAATCAGATTGTAATAACTTTTAATGGTGAAATATATAATTATAAAGAAATAAGGAACGAATTAATTAATAAAGGTCATCAATTTAAAACATCATCTGATACTGAAGTTATAATAGAATCATATAAAGAATGGGGAATTGATTGTATAAAAAAGTTCAATGGAATGTTTGCTTTTGCACTTTTTGATAAATGTAAAAATGAAACTTTTATAGTTCGGGATCGACTAGGGATAAAGCCATTATTTTATACAATTTTAAATGACTCATTACTATTTGCTTCTGAACCTAAAGGAATAATATACTATAAAGGCTTTAAAAGAAAACCCAATCTAAAAGCAGTCTCTAATTATCTTTCTTTCAGATGTGTATTCGGAAAAGAGACACTTTTTGAAAACGTTTATGAATTGGAACCCGGAAATTATATCCATGTATCTAATAATACTTTTGTTTTAAAGCAATACTGGGATATTAATCTAGATAAAAAACCTACATTATCCTCTAAAGATAAAACCATTCCAAAAGTTCAACAACTTGTAAAAGATGCCGTAAAAAAATGTATGATTAGTGATGTCCCTGTTGGAAGCCTCTTATCTGGAGGATTAGATTCGAGTATCATATTAGGAGTAATGTCGGAAACTACATCCCGTCAAATTTTGTCATATTCAGTAACTTTTGATGAACCTGGATATGATGAAACTCATTACTCAAACATAGTTGCAAAAAAGTTTCATTCTAAAAATCAGCAAATTAAGTTAAAGCCAGAAGATTATATAAATAACATAGTAAAATACATTCGGTATAAAGACCAACCAGCAGGTTTACATAATGAAATAGCAATGTTCCTGATGTCTAAAGAAATTAGTAAAGATCTCAAAGTAGTTCTTTCTGGTGAGGGAGCAGATGAATTATTTAGTGGCTATGGAAGATTATTCAGGTCTCCATATGATTATCGTAAGATTCACTTGACCAAAAAATTTCCGCTCTTTTTTAAAAGAACAATGCTACGTTTTTTTGGTTTAAACAGTAATATCAATCAACCTTCTAATGAACTTGAACATTTCTGTGATAACTATACATATTTTCCAAAAAATGAAAAGCAGAATTTGTATAATGAAAAGATGTTAGAAGAAACTTTTGGAGATATTGAAATCAGTAACAAAATAAATGAACTATTTAAGAAGGCATCAAAAAGAAATTATTATGATAAAATTTCTTATGTTTTTCTTAAATTACATTTACCAGCTCTTTTGTTGATGCTAGATGCGACAACAATGGCAAATGGAGTTGAATCAAGGGTTCCTTTTTTAGATCATCGTTTGGTTGAAGATTCTTTCAAGATAAAATCTTCTTTAAAATTAAAGTGGAAGTCAATTTTAGACCAAATATTATCAATAAGAAAACCCGCCAGCGTGATAAGTGAAAAGCACGATATTACAAAATATATTTTGAAAGAATCTTTTATTGATTTTCTTCCTGAAGAAATAATTAAACGAACAAAAATGCCATTTCCTGTACCTCTTAATGAATGGTTTAAAAATGATTTTTATTCAATCTTTTCAAATGAAGTATTAAAGAACGATGCAATGATAGCTCATTTTTTTGATATGGAAAAGCTTCAAAAATGGGCTTTTGACGAGAAAAATTTTACTGATTCAAATCATGGTAGGAAATTATGGATCATTTTAAATCTTGAACTTTGGATGAAAGAATATTTTAATTAGATATTATGAAAAGATATATTGAATGTTCAGGTGGAATAGTAGTAAATGATTGTCATGAAATTATTATGATAAAACAAGTTGGTGGATCATGGTCTTTTCCGAAAGGGCATGTTGATCAAGACGAAGATTTACTATCTACTGCTGTACGAGAAATAGAGGAGGAGTCTGGAATTAACAACTTGAACTTTATCAAAAAATTAGGTAGTTATAAAAGAAGCGCCATTAAAACTGATGGGACTTTTGATGATAATGAGATAAAACAGATCCACTTATTTTTATTTAAATCTTCTAAATATAAACTATCACCAAAACAGACTGATGCATTGGAAGCTAAATGGATCCCAAAAGAAGATGTACTAGATATGCTTACTCATCCCAAAGATAAAGAATATTACAAATCAATAATTAATAAAATATAAATAACATGGAAAATAATAACTTTGAAAAATCAACACGTGCTGTATTTCATAGCCATCATTCAGAACAAGCTAATAGCGAAAAAATTTTTAATCGTTTAACAACATTAATAACTCCAGAATATTTTGGTGTTGATAAAGATTTTTTTAAAGATAAACTTATTTTAGATGTTGCATGTGGATCTAATGCAAATGCTAGTTATGCATTTTTATCATTAGGTGCAAAAAAGGTAGTCTCTGCAGATATGGGTACTATCTGGATGGATGTCGCTAAGAATAAATTGGAGCAATTTGGAGACCGTTCAGAAATTCGATCTGAAAACTTAATGAATCTGACATTCAAAGATCAAACATTTGATTTTGTTCACTGCGCTGGCGCTTTACATCATACTTCTGACCCAAGACATGGTTTTAATGAATTAGCAAGGGTTACTGCTAAGGGAGGGCTTACTTTTATGACAATAATGGGAAATGCCAAGGGACTATTATATCAATTTATAAATTATTTAAGAGACAGATATAAATTAGATTCATCCTTTCGTGAAATGATTGATAATTTAACTATAGATGAAATTAATGGTTATGTGAATTGGATACTTAATGAAAAAGAAACCCATGAGGGTGTAAATGAAAATGAAAAAATGTTTCTCAAAAGCTTATTTGACGATGATTTAGTCTTAACAATATAAGATCGTATTCAGGCACCCACTTATCACAATTTCGATTTTTCAGAAAAGCAGATATATGGCTGGTATGAAGAGAAAAACTATTCTGACATCAAAAGAATTACCCGCTACACCAGAGATTTCAATAATTTAAGGAAATATTTAGCTCCAATGTATAATGACTATAATAATCCATTGTCAAAATTTTGGTTTGGTGATGGATATATTCAAATGATTGGTAAAAAGTAATTTATTTTTAAATAAAATGGAGCAAAAAATAGGAATAATTGGAACAGGTAATATCGGCGTAGCTATCGCAACAGTATTTTTGAATAAAAATTATCACCTATCAGTCTTTAATAGAACAAAAGATAAAATTGTACCGTTGTTGAAGTACAATGTAACAGAATGTGCTGATGCTCTCAAATTACTTGATTCATGTAATGTCATATTATTATGTATTTCTGATTTTAAAGGTATTACGAATGTTTTGCCTTTTGATGAATTAAAGCTTAAAAAAAAACATGAAAAACTAATAATTAATATTAGCACCATTTCACCTGAGGAATCAATATTACTTTGTGAAAAATTATTTGAAATCGGTATTAGCTATCTAGAAGCCCCTGTGTCCGGAGGACCGATTAAAGCAATTAATGGTCAACTGGGGACAATAGTATCTGGAAATGAAGAATTATTTAATAAATATAAGTATATTTTTGACATTTACTGCTGTGATGTTTTTTATACGGGTAAAACGGGTAACGCTTTAACATTAAAAATTATAAATAATTTAATGGAAACAATAAATCTAATTGGTGCAGCTGAAGCCTTAGTGATTTTAGAACAAGTGGGTATGACAGTACAAACTGCGCATCCAATATTCAAGAAAATGCGAGGCTATTCACTTTATTTGGATGTGTTGTTTGAACGTCATATTAAAAATGATATTCAAGTATACGCTACTTCTGACCTTCGACTCAAAGATCTTAAGCTAGCGGAAGATCTTATTGATAAATATCAAGTCGATGCTAAATCAGGAAAATTAGCTGTTAAATATTTTGAGGATATAGTTGAAAAAATTGGCCCCAAAGTGGATCAGACTGCATGTTATGAATTAGTTAAAATAAATAAATAAGAAATATATAATTAAAATAAAAAATGGATAAGAAAAATTTAGTACATCGTTTAAAAAACACTAACGATACGTTAATGGTAGGCGGAGCTCATGATGCATTAAGTGCTCAAATAGTAGAAAAATGCAATTATGACGCAATATGGTTAAGTGGCTTAGGGGTTTCTGTGACTTTAAAAGGCATGCCAGATGCAAGTATAGTAACAGCAAGTGAAAGTATGGATATTTGTCGAAATATTTCCAATGTTGTTAATATTCCGATCATTATTGATATGGATTCTGGATATGGAAATGCAATTAATGTATTCTATTACAGTAAAGCATTTCAACAAGCTGGCGCTTCTGGAATATGTATTGAAGATAATCCTTATCCAAAATGTAATAGCTTTTTTGATGGAATTGATAAACAATTAGTATCTATCAAAGAAATGAAAGCGAAAATCAGAGCTGCTAAAGACGCAACGGGTGATGATTTTTTAATCATTGCAAGAAATGAAGCACTTATTCAGAAAGAGCCGTTAGAAGAGATTCTTCTCCGTTGTCATGAATATATTGATGCCGGAGCTGACGCTTTAGTAGTTCATGCATCATCATGGGAATCCATGCAGCCCTTTTTAGATGTATGGAAAGAAAAAATTCCATTAGTTGTGATACCAACTAAACTTCAATCTATTCCTCAAAATACACTCAAAAAACATTTTAGAACAATAATATATGCTAATCAATTATTAAGATCCTCTATTCGTCATTCTGAAATTTTGATGAAAAAAATACTAACTGAAGGACTCTCCTCATCAAGCGAGTCAGAAATAAGTAGTATGGAAGAAGTTTTCAGTTATAATGAAATGTCAGAATTAGTAAGACTTGAAGCAAAATATTTAAAATAATTTAAGGCTACTTTAAGTGTAGTAAATTAATTTACTTATCAAATTGTGAATAAAAGTAATCAAGAAAATACATCTATTGACGAAAATAAAGTGAATGTTTTTTTATTCAATATTGATGACTTTCCTGTTAAATATTTAGAACGAGAAGTATCCTCTTTTCCACTTAAAATTAGTGATTATGTAAATCGTTATAAATTAATTGAAGATAGAAAGAGTAGATTAATAGCCCGGTTAATAATAAAAAAATATGTGCTTTTAAAAAAAAAGCAATGGGATTGGCATCACTGGAATATAAGTGAATTTAACAAGCCTTATCTTAAAAACGGACCATGCTTTAGTATTTCGCATTCAGGAAAATTTGTTATTGTTGCTTTCTGTGAGCAGTTTGAAATTGGTATAGATATTGAAGAAATAAAAGAAATAGATATAAAAGCAGTGTCATCGTATTTGCACATAGAAGAAATTAAATATTTAAATAATAATAACTATAAGATGGAGCTTTTTTATAATATTTGGACTAGAAAAGAGGCTTTCTTAAAAGCGAACGGTTCTGGAATTGTAAGTGGTATCGATAAAATTAGTGTATTGGATGATAAGATATATCAAAAATATAAGTGGAATATAAAACAATTAGATATTCATCCGCGCTATAAATGTGCCATTTGCTCTAGGTATAAGATTAATAATCTATTGATAAAAAAAATAAATTTAGAATCTTTGCTTCATTAGAAAAAAAATATTTTCTATTAATGCGTTAAATAAATTAATTTTATTCACTTTTATTGGTTTCGATTAACTACTCAATAAGTTTTATGCGATTAATTATTACTCAAGTATTTACATAATCTTTTTTAGTAATCAAAATTCAATTACGCCATATTCTTTACTCATAATTTAAAAAACATTGACAATTTTGCTCTAAAGTTGTATCGATTGAAATCCAATGAATTTAGTTGTGTAACTAATATAATACAATTGAATTCTTGCTGTAATGAATCGTTTACTATAACGTCCTAAAAAAATTGACACCATACTTCAGAACAGAAAATTTCGTTAAAAGACTTATCGAAAGGAATTTATGTAATATCAATTTTTAACGAGCAAAACATTCTAGTCCTAAAAAGAAAAATTATGAAAGAGTAAATATTCAATAACATAAAATCATAATAAAAGCCTTGGTATTTATAAATACCAAGGCTTTTATCATTAAAAACTTGATTTATTTTTCTTTTATTTACTTTAATTAATTTCTTTAAATTGCTCCGCAAATATTCCTTAATTCAAAAAAAATCTCATTAACTTCTGCATAATACTTTCTTAAAAATCAAAAAAATGTATTCAATTTCATCATAACGTTTCAATTTTTGTATTAAGACAGTCCACTGAGAACTAAAAATGTTTTTTTAAATAAAACTTAAAAAACCACCTGTTTTCCTTAATTTTATATTTCAAACTATAAGTTAAGTATGAACCACGATTATACCGCTAAATTTGATTCTCTTTTACATAGCTATACTCAAACTATAGAAAATAATTGCTTAGACCAATTTAAAAAATCGAAAGATCGGATTTATGTCGCTGATCGAATCTTAAACCAATTACGAGGAATTATTCGGTTTTACAGTGTAACATTTTCAAAAAATGATAAAGCTTGTAATTATTTTATAGAAAAATATAAACGAGGCGAAGAAGTGGGGCATATTATAAATCATATACAAGAGAATTACCCTGAAGCGATGGATCTAGCTCCTGCAATAGACGAGAATGACAATATTGAATTTATTCCTTTTGGCAAGAGCGAAGAAGAAGTGATGAAACTATTTCCATCAGAAATGAAAGCTATTCTTAGTTTTTATGTCGGATATTTGGCTTTTAGCGAAGTCATTAATCGCCTGCCTGGATATGTAAACCACACAGAAAAAACAACAAGTTCTAAACATCACATTAAATGGACAGGGTCTGAAAAAAATAAAAATGAATTTGTACAATTGATTTATGGATTGCATGAGGCTGGATTAATTAATGCTGGAAAAGGAGAGATCACTAAAATAACAGAAGCTTTAGCAGAACTACTTGAATTAGATTTAGGAAAACACTGGCAAAGTAATTTATCGGCAAGCATTCATAAAGCAAATTTGGAATATCAGCCTCCTATTTTTGACAAAATAAAAGAAGCATATTTAAAATATGCAGAAAAACTAGCTTACGAAAAGAAGCGAAAGAAGTAATTCAATCTAAACATTACACAAAAGGCAGGATTTTCCTGCTTTTTTAGTTAAAAAAACATCCCATTTGTCAGGGCTTTAATAAAATCTACCCCCACCTTACACCTACTTGGAGAACCGTCTCATTTCTTTTTTTGTCCTTTGTATCGTCAATTACGTTAAATCAAACAAAAAAATAGACAGTAAGATATACGCTAATTGACGGTAAACATGGAAATAAAACCGAAAATATGCGATAAAATATACGTTAATTGGTGATAACCAATATAAAAAAGGAGGATGATATGAGTAACACTAATGAAAACAAAGAGCAAACAGGACAAAAAGAGGGAGAAAAAACAGAAGAACCAAAGGATTGGATGGAGTATATACAGGATTTTATTAAAAATCCGATTACAACAGGAATAACAGGTTTGGCTGCTGGATATCTTTTAGGGACCTATAAAGCAAACAAGGACATAGAAGCCATAAAAGCAGAACATAAACAACAAATGAACGAGCGTGATGAAC
>JBBIUW010000048.1:0-11021 GCA_037440045.1 Sphingobacteriaceae bacterium | reverse complement strand
CACAGTACTTGTTTGAATAGCAGACCAACCCGTTCCATTATTAACATACAAGTGAGGTTTAGATAATCCACTACCTATGTTTTCTCCAAACCCCACATATGGCTTATTATCTTTTCCAAAATGAATTTTTGTATAAGAATAAGCATTAGGACTTAATGGTTTACTCAGTAATGTTCCTGTTCCTGAATTTACCCAGTTAGTGCCATTATAATATAAACAACGAACTAAACTTGTAGACCCTGTAGTTGTAGAATCAAATGCAACATACGGTTGCCCTAAATTATCAATTGTCATAGACATGTAATAACAAGAAGTATTAACAGTTGGTAAATTGCTCCAAGCTGTTCCATTATGTTTTGCTATGGTGCTGCCATATTTAAAATATATGTTGTTATTAGCATCAATTTCAATAAATGTATTATTGTCTGCATTATTTGAAAAGCCAGCGGCTCCAACGTAGCTCCAAGACGTGCCATTAAATTTTTGACATGACATTTTTCCTAAGTTTACATCTCTATAACCAACGTAAATATTATTATTGTTATCAATAGTTATAGCTGGTTGTGTACAATTTGAATTTGAAAAACCTGCTGCTCCTACCGTAACCCACGCAGTACCATTGAATTTTAAAACTGTTAATTTTGATGAGTTATTGGCATCAGAGAATACCACATAAGGAGTTGCGCTATTGTCAAAAGCTAAACGTGGCGTATAAAAATACCCCGCAGTTAGTCCAGGTGTTCCTACGTATTCCCATGTAGTGCCATTATATCTTCTTACAGATAAGCGTTGATTGTTTACCCAATCGTTAAAAGCAATGTACGGAACGCCAGAAGGACTTAAAACCATATCACTGTTGGATCTTTCTGTAGTTCCACAGGTTGCTTGATTGAAATCATTTGGGCCAACTGAATTCCAGCCTAGTGTTTGAGAAACACAATAATTAATAGAAAGTAGTAAAGAGATGGAGTAAAATAAATGTTTTTTCATAGTCGAATTTTTCTTGAAACAAAAATATTTCTACTATAACATTTAGGCAATACTCACTTTAGAGTATTTATGATTCAAAAAACTATCGTTAATGTGTTTTTGAATTAGGGATAAGTTAAATCAGATTGTTTTTGTGAGCTAAGTTGATGATTTGGGCACGAGAACTTACGTGTAATTTCTCATATAAATTAGTCACATGTTTTCTAACGGTTAATGGACTAATGAATAGTTTTTCTCCAATCGTATTATATGATGCCCCACTTGCTAGTTCTTTTAATATTTCCACCTCACGATTTGTTAAGCCCAAGTCGGAATTATGATTAGATTGTTTATTTGCGCTAGATGAGTTTCCAAGCATTAATTCAATTGCTTTTCTTGCAATACTTGGACTCATTGGTACACCATTATATTCGTAGGCATTTGTAATAGCATCCACAATATTTACAGCTTTGTCATCTTTTAAAAGATAACCATTTGCTCCTGCTTTTATGGCTTCAAATATTCTTTCTGTGTCTTCAAAAACTGTAAGAACAATAAATTTTACATTTACATATACAGCAGAGGCATATCTAATTGTTTCTATGCCATCCATTACAGGCATATCTAAATCCATCAATACCACATGAGGTTTCTTGTTTTCAGGAAGCTCTTTTATTTGTTCTAAAAAATCTTTTCCGTTGCCTGCCTCTAAAACTATAGCAATTTCGCTATAGGCTTTTAATTTTCTAATAACAGTATCTCTGTTTATACTTTTATCGTCAACTATGGCTACATTTACTATCATTATTGCAAAAATACAATTTGATTTAATTATAATAATACTCGTAAATGAGTATTTATATTTGTTCTTCTATTTTAAAGGATGTTCCTTTACCTTGTGTTGATTCTATTTTTATATGGTAGTTAATTTCATTAGCTCTGTATTCTATGTTATCTAAACCACTTTTTCTTGAAAGATGTTTGTAATCAAAACCAACACCATCATCTATTATCTCAATATTAATTTTATCAGTAGAACTTAATTTAAAAATTACCTCTGTGGCTTGCGCATGCTTAATGATGTTTTGTATAATTTCTTGTATAATGCGATATAAGTTTAAACTAATTGTTGGACTTATTGTTTTTGATTCTAGTAAATCCTCGTGGTAAACAACCTTGATGTTTAAGTTTTTTACTAAATGTTTATTCGTGTATGTTTTTAATAAGTCAAATAACTGATTTGCCGTAATATTTTTTGTTTTTAATATCCAAATTGTTTCTCGTAATGTTGCCATGATATACTCTGCATCTGTTCTTAAATCTTGAAGTTTATCTTGCTGTATATCTGATGTTATGCTTTCTAATACATCTATCTGTGCTAATATTGATGTTGCATAAGCTCCCATATTGTCGTGTAAATCTTTTGCAATACGAGTTCTTTCTTTTTCTTCTGCTTCGTAAATATCTCTCATTGTTTTTAGTTTCAGTTCTTGTTCTTTAGAGGATATCTTTTTTTGATAGAAAAAAATGATTATAAATACAGTAACTAAAAACAATATTATAAAAACTTGGATATAGTTTTTTTTAGTTTGTTTTGCTTGAGCCTCAACTAATTCTTGCTTTATCTTTAATTCAGCTACTTTAAATTTTGCTTCAGCTTCAGCTATTTCTTTCTTTTGATTAAGCTTATATTTCGTAATCTCAATATTTAAAATTTCTGATTGTATAATGTATGCCTGTTTGTAGTCTCCTAATTTTATTTTAATTTGTTCATAGATAGATAACGCTGTTTGAATATGTTCATCGTTGTTTATGGTCCTTGAAATAGATAATGCTCTTTCTGCTAATTTATCAGCTTCTATGAGCTTACCCATCGAAATATATAAACGGGCTTTAAAAATTAAAACTTCTGCTAATCCTAATGAATCATTGTATGATTTATAAATATCATACGAAACATTAAATAAGCTGTCAGCTTTTTTGTAATCTCCTTTTAAATCATATGTTGTTGCTAAAAGTCTGTAGTTGTTGGCTAAATTTGATTGTTTTGTGGAGGGTGTTTTTTTACCGAACTCAATAGCTTTCAAAAAATAAGATTCAGCTAATTGGCTGCTTTGTGAAGTTTCTAATATTACTGATCCTATATTATGGTAGCAATTTTTCAGCAAGTCATAGTAATGGTAAACACTAGCAATAGAAAGGCATTGTTTCCAATAGATAATTGCCTTGTCATTTTGTTTTAAATGATAATATGCATTGCCTAAATAGCGATACATAGTGGCTTCGTTTAATGGAAGATTATTTTTTTTCGCTAAAACAATTTCTCTTTGACAGATGGCTGCTGCCTTTTTATATTGTAAGAGATTAAAGTAATTTGTAACTAGTAATATTTGAACTTTAAGCCTTTCATCAGACGTTAAAGAGGTTTGATTTAACTCTTGTTCCAAGTCAATAACATTTTGATTATAGTTATTACTAGACTCTATTTGTAATAATTTTATTTCTTTTGGTTTGTTTTCGCTTTTGGTAATAAAAGTGAATACCAAGAAAAATACAAGACAAATTTTTGAATTTGTTTTATAACTAAAACTTAGATGTATTTTTTTAGGATATATAAATGAAAAGGGAATCAAAAACACTTTATTAATTGTTCTTGACATAAAGTTATAAAAAATAGCATTCCATAAACGTACTCGTAATCGAGTATGTTTTAAAAAATATAGAATTGTAAAGTTTAATTAAATTACTTTGCAGTGTAAAATGAATCTGCTTTTTCCCAGTTTACAATATTCCACCAATTAGCAATGTAATCAGCACGCTTGTTTTGGTATTTTAAGTAATATGCATGTTCCCAAATATCTAATGCTAATACAGGCTTACCTCTCTCAGTCGCAACATCCATTAATGGATTATCTTGGTTTGGAGTTGTTGTAATTTTTAACTTACCATCTTGTTCAATTAACCAACACCAACCGCTTCCAAAAATTTTCGTCGACTTTTCTGAAAATTCTTTTTTAAAATCCTCAAACGATTTAAAATCTTTATTTATTGCTTCGGCTAGTTTTCCTGTAGGCTTATTTTCTTTGTTGCTTGGATTTGCTTTCATGAGTTGCCAAAACATACTGTGATTGTAATGACCACCGCCATTGTTACGAATAGCACCGTCGGCCTTAGAAATAGTTTTAAAAGATTCTTCTAAATCAAATTTACCTCCTGTGTTTTCAATGGCTTTGTTTAATTTGTCAACGTAAGCTTGATGATGTTTAGAGTGATGAATTGTCATAGTTTGTTCATCAATAAAAGGCTCCAACGCATTGTAAGTATATGGTAAAGCTGGTAATGTGAACTGAGCAGCTGGTTGAGCTTCATTTCCAAGCATCTCCAAAGCATTTAGTTGTTCATTGCTTACTAATTTTGTAGCAATACCAGTAAGACCTAATAATCCTATTTTTTTGAAAAACTCTCTTCTATCACTCATATTATTTAATCTTTAAATCAACTTTGCATAAGTTGATGTTGTTGAAATTAAAATTGAATTAGCAATTGGCTCTTTTCTACTGCAACACCTTTATTAATAGCTATTTTTTTTATAACGCCATCTGTTGGAGATTTTAAAATGTTTTCCATTTTCATAGCTTCTAAAACAATCAGGGCATCTCCTTTTTTTACTTCTTGGCCTTCATTAACTAATATATTAAGAACCATTCCTGGCATAGGTGCTTTGATATCATTAACTTTTTTAGTAGCTAAATTGTCTAAGCCTAAGCTATGCAGTAAATCATCGTATTTGTCTTTAATATCAAGCGTGTAAGAAGTGTTGTTGATTTTAACAATCATTTTTTTGTCCTCAGGCATATGCTTTACAATTTCTAAATTATAAGACACACCATCTTTTAAAAGATGATAAACACCCTCTCTTACTTTTATAATATCTGCTAAAAACTCTTTATTGTTTAAACTACCAGAAACAGTATTGTTTTGTTGTTTATTGAGTTCAGTTTTGAACTCTTTTGAGCTATTTACTTTTATTGTGTACATATAGCAAATGTAAAGGAAATTAGTGTAAATAAAAACGCCTCGAATGTTTTTCGAGGCGTTTTAAGTATTTTTATTATTTGAGATTATTTTTTAATAAATTCTCCCATTTTGTTATCGTAGTTTAAGAAGTAACCTCCTTTAGCTAAATTCGAAACATCAACAGTAGAGCCAAAACCTCTTTTAACAACGTTACCGTATTGATCGTATATCTCGTACATCGTTTCAATTGGTTTATCGTTTGCAACAAAATTAATATCTTTTGATGCTTTTACAGGAGCAAATGTTACTTCAGGAACATCAGCCGTAAAATCAACTGGTTTAGATAATCTTGGTTGACCACTATAATCTGTTTGACGAACTCTTACTTGATTTTTTCCTGAGTGAGGAGCAACTTTAAATTCGTAGCTATTAGTGCTTGGAGTTCCTTTTCCATCAACTTCACCAACTTTCACCCATTTGTTCCAACGGAATTGTTCAACAGCGTATGCTAATTTACCAGTTTCTGATTTAGTTGACCATTTAACATTACCGTCTTTATCAATCGTCATTGATATAACTTCAAATGTACTCTTAGGTTTTAAAACTTCTGGATTTAAAACTTTTGGTTTGCAATCGTCTTTATGTTTGATTTTAATTTCAACTTTTTCTCCAATAGCCAATTTGTGAGCTTTGAAATCAATTTCAAAAGCACTTGAGTTGGTTTCGTCAGTTGTAATGTTTCCATTAACTAATACCTCAGTTACACAAAAACCAACGCCTCCGCTACCAAATGGGTTTTGTACATATAGGTTTTTACCTTGGTAATTACCTTCTAAAATAATAACACCGCCTTGTGAAAATCCTTTAGTTGAAAGAATTAAAGAAAGTATTAATATAGAATAAATTTGTTTCATAGTCTGTTTGTTTTAGCACGTCTGCAAAAAGTCATGCAATATTAAAACGATATTTGAGAAAAACAAAATAAAATTCACTTTTTTATTTAAAAAATCTAAATAGTAGGTAAAATTTCAAAAATAGTCGATTAATTGTTATATTTAGGCAGTTTTAATTTTTTCATTTATAACTATGAATTTTAACATTTCGGTTTTAGTTTTAGCAGCGTCTTTTTTCCTTTTTGGTTGTAAAGACAATGGAAACGGCAGACTTTCTGATAAAAGCGGCGGTACTTTTGTAATGGCCGAAAACACTCAAATTGGGAGTGTTTATCCAATATCTATAACGAATCAGGTTGAGGGATTGGTGGTTAGTCAAATTCACGAATCTTTGCTAAGATTAGATGCAAAAACGTTGGAGGCAATTCCTGGTTTAGCAGAAAAATGGGAAGTTTCTGAAGATGGAAAAAAAATCACTTTTCATTTAGTAAAGGGAGCTCATTTTCAGGATGATAAATGTTATAAAGATGGCAAAGGCCCTGAAATTACTAGTAAAGATGTGAAATTTACACTTGAGCATCTCGCAACAAAAACAGACGAAAACTACCAATTTAATACAATTTTAAAAGATAGATTAGTTGGCGTAAACGACTTTTTTGATAAAAAAGCAACTTCCATTTCTGGTATCAAAATTATTGATGATTATACATTTTCTTTAGAATTAGTTAATCCTAGTTTGAGCTTTATTAAGCTTTTGGCAAATCCTGCTGCGGCTATTATTAATGAAACAGCGGTTAAAGCCTACGGAAAAAACTTAAAAACTGGTGCCGGACCATTTATGTATGATGTTTCATCATCTTCTGAAAAAGTGGTATTAGTGAAAAATCCAAATTATTTTTTAAAGGATAGCGCTGGATGTGCTTTACCATATTTGGATAGCGTTATTGTTCAATTAATGCCGTCTATTGAAGATGGATTATCCTCATTTGAAAATGGAAAAATTGATTTAATTAATACGCTTCCTTCTTTAAGAGTGAAAGATGTTGTAGAAAAAAATATTAAAGAGTTTGTGAGTCATCCACCAAAATCATTATTACAAAGAGAACCTGAAATGTTGAGCCAATATTATGTGTTTAATACTCAACAAAAACCTTTTGATAATGTAAAAGTGAGACAAGCTATTAACTATGCGATTGATAAAGAAAAATTAGTAGATAATGTTTTGCAAGGGCAAGCAATTGGAGCAGCAATACATGGTATTACACCTAATACGTTTAGTGGCTACAATATCAAAAATATTAAAGGTTATAGTTTAAATATTGATACAGCTAAGAAGTTATTGGCAGAGGCTGGTTATCCTAATGGTAAAGGTTTCCCAGAAGTAAGAATATTAGTAAACTCTGGTAACTCCAGAAATAGTTCAGTAGCTGTTGAGTTACAAAAACAATTGAAAGAAAATTTGAATATCAATGTTAATTTTGAATCATTGCCTAATGTTCAAAAATTTGAATTGCAAATGCATGGTAAAAGCGATATTTACAGAGATGCATGGGTAGCTGATTTTTCTAGTCCAGAATCTTTCTTAAGTTTATTTTTAGGAGATGGTGTGCCAACAGATTCAACCATGGCAAGTTTTCCAAACACATCGCGTTACCAAAACGCAACATTTGATACGTACTTTAAAAAAGGACGTGATTCGAACATAAAAGACTCTAGTTATGCTTATTTTATGCGAGCTGAGCAGGTGTTAATGCACGATGCTGTTATTATACCTTTATGGTATGAGGGTTCGTACCGTTTACTAACTAATAACATAAAAGGGTTAAATTTAAATGCAATGCGCTATTATGATTTAACAAAAACGTACAAAGTAAAGTAGTGTCTCAATAGCATTACGTGTATTATAAGTTCAACCAGATTTTATTTAATGGCAGATTATTATTCGATACTAGGGCTTACAAAAAATGCCACTGATATTGAAATAAAAGCTGCTTTTAGGAAGTTGGCGAAAATTTATCATCCTGATAAAAATCCTGACCCCAATGCTCGACAGTTATTCGAACATATTTTAAAAGCGTATGATACTCTAATTAATCCTCATACCAGAAGAAGATATGATAGTTTAGGGACAACATCTACTGCTCAACAAAAACAGAGACAACATCGGGCAAACCCAAAAACAAGAGGGCAAAAAGAATGGAATGTTGAAGAGGAAGATTTAAAACGCAGAGAATATTATAAAAAACATTATCATCATGTTAAAAGTAAAGTAGCTCACACAGAAACTACAAAAACAACTTACAGCGATTATAAATATGTTTTGTTTGCAACGCCAATTGCTGTTGGTTTATTAATGATTATTGTTTCGCTGTTTAATTCAGCTCCAAAAACAGAACCCGTTTTCAGTAAATCAGAAACCCCTGTAGTTGAGCCTAAAGCAGAAAAATTAGTTTTAAATAATGGCGATAAACCTTACCGTGGTTTTTTTGGAAACATTCAAACATTTCAAACAACTCATACACTCCAAATAAATAATTCAAGTATGTTTGATGCGGTTATTGTGGTGTTTGATAAAAAAACGAATCATTATTTACAACATGGATATTTAAAGAGTTTATTTACAATTGAATTTGCTAATTTGCCAGATAATGGAGTGTATTGGAAATGCATGTTGGGTAAAAACTGGAATGATCAAAAGTTGTTTTTAAATGAAAAGATAATTGGAGGATTTGATAGTATTGTTCAATATCAAAATTGGAAAACAGAGCCAACATTATTTAATAATCAACCTGCCGAAGAGTTAACGATGCTATATGTTTTAGATAATCAGCCTAAAAGTAAAAAACATATCAGTAGCGAAATGGATTTTTTTGAGAACCAAAAATGATAAAAACTGCTAAATTTAAAAAAGGAACTGTTACTTTTTCTGATACAGGAAAGGGTAGGGTAGTTGTTTTACTACACGGTTTTTTAGGCTCACATCAAATTTGGGATAGTACAATACAAAGCCTTTCAAAATTTTTTAGAGTTATTGCTATTGATTTACCCGGTCACGGACAAACAGATTGTTTTGGGTATGTTCACACCATGGAGCTAAATGCAAAATGTGTGAAAGCAGTTATGGATAGTTTACGATTAAAAAAGTATGTAATTATTGGACATAGTATGGGTGGCTATACAGGCTTAGCTTTTGCAGATATGTTTCCTGATAATTTAAAAGGATTGTGTTTGTACCACTCTTCGGCTTATGCTGATAGCGAAGAAAAAAAACGCGACAGAACGCGTTCTATAAAAGTAGTAAAGGCTAATCATAAAATTTACACAACAGAGGTTATTAAAAATTTATTTGCCACTAAAAATTTTAAATATTTAAAAGACGAGATTGCTTTTGCTCAAAAAATAGCAGCCAAAACCTCCAAACAATCTATCATTGCATCGTTAGAAGGAATGAAAGATCGCCCACATCGAGATGTGATTTTAGGTTTGGCCCATTTCCCTGTTATGATGGTTATTGGTGAGCATGACAATGTATTGCCATACCCTCAATTATTAGAACAAGCTGATTTAATTAAAAACAAACATGTTTTGTATTTGGAACATGATGGACATATGGGATTTTTAGAAAGCCCAAAAAGAAGTAACGACGCTTTGAAAAAGTTTTTAAGAATTTGTTTTAAATAAGAATACTAAATGAAAATAAATTTCACTCACGCACAACCAACAGATTTACCAAAAATTGTTTCTACATACAATTCAACAATTCAATCTCGATTAGTAACCGCGGATTTAGAACCAGTAACGATTGAAAGTAAACAAACCTGGTATGATGCACATTCTGCAAATCGCCGCCCATTATGGGTTATAGAGGTTGATGAAAATTATGCAGGCTGGATGAGTTTTAATTCGTTTTATGGCCGACCTGCTTACGATGGAACTGTAGAAGTGAGTATTTATTTAGAAGAAAGTGCTAGAGGAAAAGGTCTTGGGAAAATTTGTCTTCAAAAAGCATTTGATAGTTGCGAAGAATTAAACATTAAAACTTTATTAGGATTTATCTTCGATCATAATGAACCTAGTTTACAATTATTTTATAAAATGGGTTTTGAAAAATGGGCTCACCTACCTAAAATAGCCAACATGATTGATGCCGAAAGGGGATTGATGATTCTTGGAAAACGCATTTCCGAATAATTTCAATACTACTCTTGTCATAAAAATGATATTTTGTCAGTGAAAAATGACTTGGTATTTAAGTTGTAATACCTCCTACAAAAAATATAAATCATGTTTGATCCAATTTTATTAGTTATTAGTTTAGTGTTTATGGGCATTGGAATGCTTGTAAGCAGTCGTTTAAAAAATAAATTCGCAACTTACTCTCAAGAACGTTTAAGTAGCGGTTTAACAGGTAAAGATATTGCTCAAAAAATGTTGCGAGATAATGGTATTTACGATGTGAATGTGGTTTCGGTTGAAGGTCAATTAACAGATCATTACAATCCAGCAGATAAAACAGTTAATTTGAGCTCAGATGTTTACCATGGCCAGCATGTTGCTGCTGCTGCTGTAGCAGCCCATGAGTGTGGTCATGCTGTGCAACACGCTACAGCTTATCAATGGCTAACAATGCGAAGTAAATTAGTACCAGCTGTTCAAATAAGTTCTACTATTATGAATTTTTTAACGATAGGGTTAGCATTTGTTGCCTATATGATGCCAAGTTTAACTAACGGCATGTTATTGTTGTTTATTATTTTGCAAAGTATGATAACGCTGTTTAGTTTAATTACATTACCTGTTGAGGTTGATGCAAGTAAACGTGCACTTGTTTGGCTCGATAATTCAGGAATTACGAGAGGACAAGAAAACACAGATGCTAAGGACGCTTTAACTTGGGCAGCATATACCTATTTTATTTCTGCATTGGGTTCAATTGCCACTTTAGCATATTACATCTGGAGATTTTTAGGCAACAGTAGAGAAGATTAGTAGTTGATATAAATCTATAATAACTAAGAATTATTTATTATTCATTAGTTCAGTTTGAATACGAATTGATTCTTCGTGTAGTAATTGGCAAATTTTTTCGATATGAGCTCTTGGAATACCTAATTTTTCAGCCCACTGAGAACGAGTACGTAA
>JBBIUW010000047.1:0-11162 GCA_037440045.1 Sphingobacteriaceae bacterium | reverse complement strand
AAACTTCTCTCCGTACTTTACGTAAAGTTCCTGGGTAATTTCCTCTAAAACGTAACGCTCCTCTAATCGGCTTAATTTCCCCTCTATTTCTTGTAGGTTGGCTTTAAGGTGTTTTATGTTGTCGCTGGTCTCTTTTGTTAAGCCACTTATAGTTTTGTACATCTGCTCCCTAATAAGCGGAGCATATTTTGCATCAATAGTAAAAGCCTTTAATATTTCACTAAAAGTATCATGTAATTTCTCGGCTGATTTATTTACGCAACAACCTTTTGTTTTACACTTATAGTACCAAATGTTTTTTTTCTTTACGATATAACCACTCAAAGCCAAACCACACTTTTCACAGCGCATAAATACTTTCATTGGAACTTTGATTTGTTCTTCTTTCCATTTATAACCATGTGTGTTTTTACTTTGAACTTCGTTTACTTTCATAAACAATTCCTTTGATATCAATTTTTCGTGATTGCCTTCAACCATTTTACCCTCCAATAATCTGTGGGCAATTAAGCCACAATAGAAAGGGTTTTTAAATATTTCAGAAATACGTTGAAAGGTTACTTTGAACCCAAGTTTATCTAACCTTACTCTACATTCTTCATTACTAATTCCCTCGTTAGCTTTCCAGTAAAACGCTTTACGTAAAAGTTTACCTTTTTCATTTACGATAATTTTACGTTTACCGTGTTCGTAAATAGCCGTGTAGCCAGTCGGAACACCATGACACCACTCACCTCTATTCAAGGCTTCAATAATTCCTGTAACGCATTTCTCACGTCTAACTTGGTTGTCGTAGTGAGAGAATATCATCTGTATATTTTGCTGAAAGTCTCCGCTCGATGTTGTAACGTCAACAGGCTGCCTAACTGACTGAATGTAAATATTGTTTTTCTTTAATTGTTCTTTGATATAAATGGCGTTAGCTCCTGAACGAGAAAACCTGTCAACCATGTGAACGACAATATAAGTTACTTTCTCTTTGCTCTTTTTACAGAATGTCAGCATACGATTAAACTCCTTGCGCTCATCAGTAGATGCACTTTCATAAGTTCCACCGAAATAACTCAATACATTGTAATTGTTTTTTCGGGAGAACTCAATATTTTCTTTTAATTGAGTGTCTAAACTATATCCTGATTCTTGGCTCTTAGATGAAACACGAGTATAAATCACACAATTATTTGTGAGTTTTTTTGAAGCTGATATTTTACCCTTACCAAACAATTCATTAAAGTGAATTTCGGTAAGTTCATCTGAAGTAGATTTTATTTCCAAATCCTTTTTGTTGATTTCGTTTGCCCTTTTCATATCAGTTATTTTTTACAAATTTAAACATAAAAACAAATGTAACTAATTGATAATCAATATAATTATTCACAATATAGGGCTTATTATGCTGCCTCTTTAATATGGTGATTTTCATCGTCTTCGTTCTCCTGTTTTTTCATCAGATATAGATATAGCTCAAAGTTTATTTCACAAAACTGTTTGATGCTCTCCAATACTTTTGCCAGTTCCTCATCATTTGCTTTTTCTAGTTCCGTTCCAACTATCAATTCTCTTGCTTTATCAATACTGATTATTTTTTCCTCCTCAAAATTTATCATTGCTTACTCCTTTCTGAATTAAATTTTTGAATACCAAATACCATTGGCTTACACAAGTTCTTCCCCTCAATTTCCGTTTGTTCTTTTCTTAGGTCTAAAATTTTCACAACTCTTAACGCTATCTCATCAAGTAAGTCTGAAATTTCATTTCCGGTATTAACTATTTTTTCGTTGACTTTCTTTACATCATCCTTACTACTTTCTATGACTGGTAAATTAAGTTGTAATCCATTTCTTTTGAAATAGGCAAGCTGCTTACAATTATCGCTGCAATACTTTTTTGATAATCGTTTGCAATCCATTTCAGTTCCACAATACAAACAAGCCCTGTTCATTTTACGTATTTTACCTTTACTACTTCTTATTAAACGATACAAAGATGAACCGTATGTTTTAGAGCCTGACTGGAATATTTACTTTTATATCCTTATCAGTTTTGGTTTAGTCATCGTTAAACTTTGACAACGTGAAGGGAACAATTAATCACTTCTATTTCATTGTTGTGGTGTAATTATTGCAATAATAGATGCGATTGCAATGCAATTAAAAACAATTCGGAACCTATTAAGGAGAATTGAGAACCATTTACGGAGCAATTAAAAGGATTTGAGGAGTGATTGAGGATTATTTAAGGAATGTTTAAGGAGCAATTGAAGAAAATTCACGCAGGTAAATAAAAGTTGAAAAATCAGTTTTTTTGTATTCGATTTTGAAACTCTAATTATTTTTCTCTTAATTTTGGCTAAGAAATGGATTTAAATAACACTGAAAAAATAAGATTGGATATTTTGACCCGAATAATGAAAAAAGGAGGACTATACGGCAGTTGCGCTAACTTATATTTTAATGATAGTTATAAATCTCATCTATTCATATTGGAAATTTCAGAACAATGTCATCACCAATCACTTGTTGATTTTTTCGACAATGAACTCATTGATGATATTATGAATTACCGCATTGAATCAAAAGAATCTGCACTTCATGTTTTATAAATTAAAGCTATACAGCTTTAATTTCCTCATTGTTAATCAATGATATTGAAATTGATATTTTAATTGCTACAAAAGCTCTTGAGGAATTGCGAGCGGCGAAAATTACTATTTTCAAAAAAGTAACCAAACCCTTATTTTACCTAAATTCAATTATCAAAAAAAGCACACAATTACAAGTAATTGTGTGCTTTTTTTGATAATTTAAGGAATTCTATTTTAAATCATCTTCTGAACCTTCATATAACATCCATCCTGAAGTACCATTTCTATGAATATAAAATTTCATTTTACCATCTTTGTTATACTCTGATATTGTATAAGTATAATCTTGCCCCTTATATTTTTTTGTATAGTCGAATATCTGATTTATTTTCCCATTGGAATAATAGAACTTATGCATCACATATTCCCCATTCTTAAAAACATCTACAGCTCTTAATTGACCTTTTTTATCAATCCAACTATATTCACCGTTTAATATTACTAAGCCTGTTGTAGAAGATACTCCATTAGAGTTTTTAAGCATCCAGCTTTTGTCTCTTGGCCCCATAGGATATAGATTAGTCCCATTATCAAAATAGGTATACTTGATAAAAGATGCCTTACTTGAATCCTTTATCTCTTTCCACTCATTGTCCAAGTACACTGCCCATTTTCCATGTTTTTTCCCTGATGAATTGTATTGATTCATTTTACTTTGTCCATAAATACTAATCGTTAGAATTAGGAACAGAATTGATGCTATTTTTTTCATGATTTAAAAATTAATGGTTAATAATGATTTTTGCTTTTTGATGAATTAATTATGGAGATTCCATAAAATTTTAATTAATTTAACATATAATTTAATTTTATTCAATTTTTAAGATTCCAATACCTATTAGTTTTCTTACTATCAGAGCTTTAAGCTGAGAATCATAACCTCCCGGAATATCTTTAAGTTGAAATTCTTTAACTGTTAAACTGAAGATTATCGCTTCTTTTAAATTAATTGGAAATGTTGTAAACAAACCAAATGAACTAATTTTTAGTGTTTCGGCAGTTTCGTCTAGTTTATACATTACATTTGGTCTTTGAGTAATTTTACTTGTAAAGACTGATTTTGAAATATTTGAAAGTTTATTGAGTTGACCATCTAAAAGTGGTTTTCTGGTGGAAATAAACTTATTTTTAAATGATTTTAGTGCTGCCTCCAGATTTTTATTTGTGTTTAGTCTTTGCAACAAATCAGAAAAATGTGTGTATCCATCTTTAATATTAAAATCATCGTTCGCAAAACCTAAAGGGAGTGAAAGTCGGAATTTCTCATCAGATAATTTTATTTGATTTAGTGCCTCTATTAAAATATCAGTCCATTTATAAGATATCGCCCCGAAAGTAATATGAAGAGACTCTTCATCATTCGTAACAGCATCGTGAACAACACCTCTAGGAATATAAACAATATCCCCAGCATTTAAAGTAAACTCCTCTAGTGGTTCTATAGGGGTATAATCAATATCTACAAAATCTTGTTCTTTTATAGGGTTAACTATTGGTCTATCATATAATCTCCATTTTTTAGAGCCAGAAATTTGCATGACAAATACATCATGTGTGTCATAATGTGTTCTAAACCCCTTAGAATTTGGAGGTGTCAAATAAATATTTGTCTGAAAAGGCATACTAAATTCTTTTTCCATTGCTCTGCAAAGGTGAGCAAGTGGCATAAAATTTCGTTCAAGATGATTAATTACGATTGTGCAACCTTCAGAATACAACTCGAGTACTTTTCCTACGTGAATAAAACCCTCCTCACTACTTATAAATCCTGTACTTAACTCCCTATCTATAACATATTTATCAGAACTAACTTTTTCCAAAGCATTAACCATTCTTAAATTAGGGTATCTTAAATCATAAGTGGAAATAATATGGTCTATATCATCTATACATAACAAGTCCCCCCAATAATCTTTTTGTTCTCTATTGACAATTAAACTCTTCTTTTCCCAATATTCATTTATAAAAGTTTCTTGGTCTATTGGATTAACCAGCCAACTTAAAAATGATGATTTATTTTTATTCATATCTTTCATTTTAATGTTTAAGGAATCTTGATAATTCAGATTGATAATGTTTGTATAATAAATGATATAAGACCAATTCATTAGTTCTTTGCTTATGCATAAACACTCTATTAATCATTAAGTGTATTAAACTTGATAAGAAATAATTTAGGTCAAAATCACTCTTACTAGTATTAATATTGTCTTTAAATTTTTTAATAATCAAACTGAAATTATTCGAACTATCATTTAATATATCATTCAACTCATTGCTTTCATTATATTTATAAATCTCAAACACCTCAATCAAATGGCTTTTCAATGCTCTATATTTCAGGTCAAGTGAGATTCTTAAATTTTTATCACCATTATGTTCTTTGAAATAATGATTAAATTGAGATTGACAGAACTGAATTTTTTGATTTTGGGATAGAGAAAACAAATTAAAAATATTATCTATAGCCTTTACAATATATTGCCATCTGAGATTTCTATTTGATGATACTCTATCCAAACAAATAACCTTTAATGCGTTGGAGGAATCTAAATCGAAAAATTTTTCTGTCTCATCAATATTATTAGCTCCATATCGCTCTATTTCTCTTTGATAAGTATCAATTACAAATTTTGAAATTGTCTCATTTTCTATACAACTTTTTAAATACAGATTTATTATGTCAATTGCGTTAGTTAAATAGCTAGTTTTAGTTAAATGAAATCGTAATCTTAAATGAAAATCCGAATCAATATATCTTAAAAAGAAGAAACTACTAATTATACCTTCTCTTTTAAGGTCACTTACAAGCGGGACAATTAGATTAGCAAGTATAGAATCAGCAGTTTTTATCCCACAATAAACTTTATAATAAAGCCATTCTTCGCCTAATACGAACTTTCTTTTGGTGAAGCATGACGGTAAAGTATTTGTTGAAAAATTAATAGCATTTTGATTAATTGTTTCTGAAGGGGTATTGTTTTTTAATAAAAAAGCAATACACTCATTTGTATATGAACCTCCACTTTTGTCTTTAAGAACAGCACGCGAAGGATTAAATAAAAACTCGGTTAGTTGAATTCTTGATTTACTCTTTATTAAATCTAAGAATATTAATGTACTTTCCTCATCTTCGAAATTAACTATTAGCTCATTATCACCCTCAGTTAATAAAAGGAACTTTGGAATTTGCCACTTAACTCTCCAATCATCAAGTATCTTATTAGATGAAGTATTTGTTAGGCCAATTAAGTCTTTATAATCATCTCTCTTAAAATTCCAAGTAGCAGGTGATAAAATAACATTTTTATATTCTATTCTAGGTGTAAACACGAATAGGCTATAAAAATCACCACCCTTAAAACCAATCATTGTTTTTTTGTTTTCCTGCACCTGTAAATCGCACAAAAATTGATACACAGGAAGGGCATCATCGCTGTAATTATGTGCCGAAGATAATCTTGGCAATATCTCTTTATTTATTTTTTTGCTTTTAAGGATTATCTTTCCATTAACAATCTTAATTAACAAATCTTCTGGTCTAATCTGATTTTCATAACTTACTATTGAACGTGCAAGATATGGGATTTCGTATTTAGATAGATTAATTCGCTGCAATATGTTACCAGTTTTGATTTCTGGAATATGTACTATTTCTGCTACGATTTTATTTGAATATAAACCCTCATCATGTTTCCCAATCGCATTTGCAACTTTGGCTATCTCTTCATTTCCGCTTGTAAATCTCCCAATTAGATTAAGATTGTTTGCGCAGAAATTGAGTAGGATTTTATTATTGTCAATATCTGTCACCTTAAATGCAACACTAATGATCTTAGGTAAGTTATTTGTAGTATAATCAATGTCCGCAAAATCGTTATCAGTCAATGTTATTTTAAAAAGATTTGATTTTAGGGCTTCTAAAATCTTCCTGAATATCTTTTCATTCGTTTTGCTAAACTTAAATTCAAAATCTTTTGGCGAATTATTTATCAACTTCACTCCTTCAATCAACACATCATCATAATTAAATCCATCCTGCAAGTATCCTATTCCATTTTCGATATCTAATGCTTGCAATAGAGGCACTTCTGCCTCCTCATATCTATCTTGAAATCTTTTTATAAAACTCTCCAAATTTGAATTTTTACTATTTGGATAAATTTTATTTAAAAATTTAATTGCAGCAAAAATGTTTTTTTGAATCTGTCGGTCTAGTGTCAGTGATTCAAAGACGTGAAATGTGTCTGTTTGAGTTATTACTTTATGATTAATATTTTGCGTAATAAGACATTTTAGAATTCGCTCTATTTCATTATAATCTAATGGGCTATTTCCAATTTTGGTATCAATTTTTTTTAGAATTGCTTCAATAGATAATAGATTACTTATAATTACATGTATTCTAGGTGAGTTTAAAGATAAATTTAAAATTTCGAGCCTTGAGATTACATGTGGAATATACTCTGTTCCTGTTATGTTTAATTCAAATTCAGAAACTAAAATCTGTTCTTCAATTAATAAGTTTAAATAACTTTCACATTCTATTTTTGGAATATTCTCGTTTTCTAAAGTTTTTACAATATTATTCAACAAAGTTCCAGTTTTACATAAATCTATTATTTTATTTAAGTAAATATTATTTTGTAAACTACTAATCTGGAAATTTCTTTTTCCTGAGGATACTTTCGTTTCTATATACCTAATTTGGTCCCCAATCTTATATATGCTTGTATTAGAAAAGAATAATATGTTATTTTTCAATTCAGAATCCTGCTCAAGTGCTTTAGAAATATAATTGCATATTTCCATATCTAGCCTTGTGTGTCTTTTAAATCCTGATAAAACTATTTCATTTTTATCCCCCCATTTACCTACACCACATGCAGCGAAAAGACCATATGGTGTACACCGACTGTGCATCCTGAAATAATATTTGTATAAAGATTGGTAGAGTTTATTTATGTCTTTTGGTCGGGCTAATTGCCCATTAACATATTTCTCACAAGTCTCATAAAGGATTGGAGAAGCAATATAAATAGCTTCCATTATATCCTTTTTTTTATAAATAAAGTTTATAAAATCTGGGATTGATTTGTTCGAAATTTGATTTAATTGGTCAAATGAAAATTTAGGTGACCTTACGATTATTTGGTCAAAAAAGGTATAGTTAGATTCTAAATCAATCATGCTATAAAGTGATTAAGAAAGCATTAGGCATCTATCCCATTCTAAGCTATCATGCGAAAGAAAAGAAATAAATGCTAATCCAATCCCTGTTACACCAATTAACAGACCTAATTCCTGCCTTTTATTTTCATCACCGGGGAAAAATTTATCAAAATCTTTTAATCCATTAATAAATTTCGGTATTTTAAATGTTTCCTCCGTCCAAAATTTTGATGCTTCTTTGAAATCTTGAATACCAGTTTCGCAGTACATCCTATTGAAAATATGAGCTAAACCAATTGTTCCATGACAAATACCCAACTCTTCAACTCCCGCCTTTGTTAAATCATTAATTTTAGCCCTATCAATAAGTATTTCCAATCCAAAATCTTTTAGTGATTTATCGTTTAAAATTTGTCCTGCCCTGTAAAATGAAATTCCTCGACCAATATCTCCATAGCACCATGCCATTTTCCTCCCAATTGTAACTTTTCCATCATCAAAAATTACATTTGGAAAAAACGAACCATTAACTTTTACATCTATTTTTTGGGATAAAAGAAAATCAACAGATTTTACTAGTAAACTATGTGACACCTTATCACCTATTTTATTATAAAACTTAGTGAGAAAAATTATAATGCTAGGAAGACCATGAGCCAATCCTAAATTCACTCCTGTTTCTCCTGTTTCTGCATCTGGAACTGATTTCCATCTTGCTCCTTTAGAATCTATAACTGCTTGTTTTTCTAATTCTTCAACAAATTGCATTAAATACCGTTCATTCTTTTCAGATTTTGGTCTTTCAATTAAATACATAGCCATTCCAATAGACCCGTGAAGAAAATCATAGCCACCGTTTTTAACATCTTGCATCATTTGAGTATAAACGATATCATCCATGTCGTCTAAAAATGGAACATCCTCTCGTCTTAGAAAATTATTTTGGACAAGATGCTCAACCGCCCAAACAAAACCTGAGACCCCATCACAAAATGTCGGAAAATTATATCCATTACCAACTTCTGAAAAAACTCTACCAATCATTTCTGCACCTAGCTGAGCATACTTTGATTGGTTTGTTAGACGCGAATAATAAAATAAAAAGATAGCTATACCAGTTTTCCCAGTCAATAAACCTGGTCCAGTAGTTCTTAAATCATTTTTTTCGACATTTTTGGCAATAGTATCTAAAGAATTTTTTAGCAATTCCACAGTTTAATTCTTTATTTATAAGTTCTACAACTTCGAATTCATTTCACAATCACTATCTGCATCGTTTCCTCTATCGGTTTGCTTGATTCCACAGCCTGTGTTACACCAGTGTGGAGAATGAGCGCCACAATCTATCCAGTTAAATATAGACAATGGCTTTCGCATACCTGTCCCTTCGCTACTTCCAACAATTTTAGAAATAACTTCTTTATTAAAAGAAAGTTTAGAAGCTAATTGAATTGGCTGAATTCTAGGAACCCATTTGAAAATAACTTTACCTCCTCCTATAGTTAATGCTCCAATCAATGCAGATACAATGTTTACTGATACAATATCTGTAGTAGGAGCAATCAATCCGTTTCTTGTTGCTGAAGCTCCTAATAAAGCACCTTCTATACATGAAGCTACCCAAAAAGGAATATTAGCATAATTAATGGCTGCATTTTTTTGAAAAAACGCTTCCCAAGAAGTAGGTTTATTAGTTTGTGCAATCCAATAATTATATGCATTAATACCACATGTACTAGCTAATAGTAGTGGAGTTTGACCACTGATAGATAGTCCAGCTTGACCGATACTATCTTGAACATCTAATAACCATGAACCTAAAGCATCTACAGGTGTTTTATCAGTAGTGACTTCACCTATCATCATCATGATAACATTCATTTGTTGAACACCAAACATTGGCTGTTCACCGGGAATAAAAGAACTATCAATGAATTTATTGTTATATGCGTTAATCATATTATAGACTACAGATTTAATTTCAATTTCAATCTGTTTTGATACAGGAGAAGGGTAGTATATTGGTTGGATATACTTGTAGATTGTGTCAGCTAAATCATCAACAGTTGATGTAGGTTTTAAATTTGAGCCAATAAAATCTAATCCTTTTGTTAATTGCTCGCCAATTTGTGGATAGGGGTTAAAAGTTAAATCTGCCATAATATTTATTATTTAGTTTTTATATGGTAAAAATAATACTTTAAATTAAAAAAACAACTATTCATCGAATTTTTTTGTTTTTGAATTGATTTAGATACTTTAATCATAATTAAGCAAAAACTTACCAGTTTTGAGTTAATTATTTCTATTTAGCTAGTAAATAATTAAATAACTGATATTCATTATTTTAAATATATTATTAGCAATTTATTACACAATTATTAAAGCAATAATGGAAATTTGATTTATGTTTGCATCACCAAAACAATTTAACATGGAACTTTTAGAAAACGTTAATCAAAAAATGATTTCGATAGCAAGAGAATCGAGAGGAATGGAAAATAAAGAACTTGCAGAGAAATTAGATGTAAATAGTTCAAGCGTTACACGTTGGGAAAACGAGGGAATGGGTATATCTAAAGATGCTATTAAAAAAATAAGCACAATACTTAACTATCCTGAAAGCTTCTTTTATCAAAAAGGCGAAGTTTTACCGCTTTCATTGAGCTATCGTAAACGCAACGTTGTGGCAGCAAAATTGATTACACAGATAGAAGCGAATATAAACGTAACAAGATTAAACACAGAAATACTATTAAACCTTTTACGTGTAGCGGAACCAAAATTGCCAATACTGGATGTAAACAAATATGGCACTCCTCAAGAGTGTGCTAAACAACTTCGTAAACTATGGAAGATTGAACGTGGCGTTATTGATAACGTAGCAGAAGTATTGGAAGACCAAAATATTATTTTACAAGGTCTTGATTTTAAAACCGAGCGTGTTGATGGGCGTAGTACGATGGCATTAGATAAATATCCGATTATTGTAACCAACAAGTCATTATTAGGAGACCGTCAGCGTTTTACATTAGCGTATGAACTTGGGCATTTAATTATGCATGTATATACAGAACCTAAGTATGACAGGGATTTATCACATGAAGCCAATTTATTTGCAGCTGAATTTTTAATGCCTGAGCGTGATATTAAAAATGATTTACAAGACTTAACATTACCGAAACTGGGCGATTTAAAACGCAAATGGAAAGTATCTATGCAAGCACTAATGTACCGAGCAAGTGATTTGGAATTAATAACCGATAACCAAAAACATTATTTAGTAAAACAATTTAATGCACAAAACATAAGACGCAGAGAACCTAAAGAATTAGACGTGAAAATT
>JBBIUW010000046.1:0-11223 GCA_037440045.1 Sphingobacteriaceae bacterium | reverse complement strand
TGTTTATTATGTCCGTATTTGGAGCGAGAGACGGGTCCACTCCGTTCTCAAACTAACAATAGCCGGTAGAACCTCGTAGGACCTCGTCTACATTACCGCATATTCTTCGCAGCCCTACCATAATTTCTTATCGAAGGGCGAAGAAGAAAGCGGGAGACGGGATTCGAACCCGCGACATTAACCTTGGCAAGGTTACGCTCTACCAACTGAGCTACTTTCGCTTGTAATTCATTTAAAAGAACAATCGATTTTATTAATCGGGAGTGCAAAGATAATTGTTTTTTTACTTTGACAAAATTTTTTTTGATTTTTTTTTATCCCCCAATCAAACGCTTGATATCATTGAGTTTCATAAGAGCCTCCACTGGGGTTAAAGTGTTAATGTCGGTTTTTACCAGCTCATCTTTCACCTGCTCCAAAACAGGGTCGTTTAGCTGAAAAAAGCTTAATTGATAGTCACTTTTACTCTTAGTTTTAGCGCTCATATGCTCAATAGCATCCTCTGAAGAATTTATGGCTTCAACTTCAGATAATTCCAATTCATGATCTTTTTCTAGTTTCTTTAAAATATCATTGGCTCTATCTACCACTTGTTTTGGCATACCTGCCATACGAGCTACATGAATACCGAAACTATGTTCGCTACCACCTTCTTGCAGTTTACGAAGAAAAATAATTTTGTTATTGACTTCTTTTACCGACACATTAAAATTTTTAATGCGAGGGAAATAAGTTGTCATTTCATTTAATTCGTGATAGTGAGTAGCAAATAAAGTTTTAGCCCTGTTTTTTGGTTGAGAATGAATGTATTCGGCAATAGCCCAAGCTATCGAAATACCATCGTAAGTTGATGTTCCTCTTCCAATCTCATCTAATAGAATCAAACTGCGCTCACTTAAGTTATTTAAGATGCTGGCCGTTTCATTCATCTCCACCATAAAGGTTGATTCTCCACTGGAAATATTATCACTGGCGCCTACACGTGTAAATATTTTATCAACGATACCAATCTCCGCGCTTTTTGCAGGAACATAACATCCTATTTGGGCCATTAATGTAATTAAGGCTACCTGACGTAACAAAGCAGATTTACCACTCATGTTAGGTCCGGTAATCATCATTACTTGTTGAGTATCGTTATCCAGGTAAACTGAGTTGCTCACATAATCTGTTCCAATAGGTAATTGTTTTTCAATCACCGGATGGCGTCCATCTACAATATTAATCGCAAACTCATTAGTTAGAGTAGGGCGTTCGTATTGATTATCTCTGGCTAGTTTAGCAAAAGATAGCAAACAATCTAATTTTGAAATCAAGGCAGCGTTTAATTGAATAGGGATAATGTAATCAATCAAATCACGCACTAATGCTTCGTATAAGGTTTGCTCTAATACAGCAATTTTATCTTCAGCACCTAATATTTTTTCTTCGTAAATTTTTAACTCAGGTGTAATATAGCGCTCTGCAGTAGTTAGTGTTTGCTTTCTAATCCAGTCGCTTGGTACTTTATCTTTATGTACATTGGTTACTTCTAAGTAATAACCAAACACATTATTGTATGATACTTTTAAGGATGATATGCCTGTGCGTTCAACTTCGCGTTGTTGTATTTGTAATAAATAATCTTTTCCGCTAAATGCAATAGCGCGTAATTCATCTAATTCAGCATTAACACCTTTACTAATTACATTTCCTTTATTTAATAAAACAGGAGCTTCTTCGTTTAACTCGTTTTGTAAACGATCGCGCATCAATAAACAAGGGTTTAACTGTTCGGCTATTTTTTGTAGAGAATGATTATCACACTTGCTAGTTACCTCTTTAATAGATTCGATTAAATTTAAAGCGCGTTTTAATTGAACTAACTCACGAGGGTTAATTTTTCCGGCCGCAACCTTAGAGATTAGTCGCTCTAAATCACCTATCTCTTTAAATTGATTAATCAAATCTGCTTGTAAGCTGCTATGTATACCAAAGTATTCAACTACATCTAAACGTTCATTGATGATATCTAATTGCTTTAATGGGAGAGCTAACCAACGTTTTAATAAACGAGAACCCATAGGAGTTACCGTTGTATCAATGATGTCAATTAAGCATTTTCCATTATCGTGTCCGCTTCCAAATAATTCCAAATTACGAACCGTAAATCTATCTAACCAAACATATTGATCTTCTTCAACTCTGCTAACAGCTGTGATGTGTTGTAGCTTATCATGTTTAGTTTCGCCAAGGTAGTGTAAAATAGCGCCGCAGCTCATAATAGCTAAACTCATATGCTCAACACCAAAACCTTTTAAGCTATTAGTGCCAAATTGTTTGGTTAGAGCTTCATAACCAAAGTCTTGTGTAAAAGCCCAATCATCTAACCCAAAAATATAAAAGCGGTCACCAATTAAATTGGTTAACGTTTGACGTTTATTTTTCTCAAATAAAATTTCGTTAGGCTTAAAGCTTTGAATTAATTTTTCTATGTATGTGTGAGTACCTTCTGCTACTAAAAACTCTCCTGTAGACACATCCAAAAACGATACACCTGCACGTTCTTTATCTAAATGAACACTTGCTAAAAAGTTATTGGTTTTGTGTTCTAAAACCTTATCGTTAAAGCTAACACCTGGTGTTACTAATTCAGTAACGCCACGCTTCACAATACCTTTCACCATTTTAGGATCTTCTAGCTGGTCGCAAATAGCAACACGATATCCAGCACGAACTAATTTAGGTAAATAGGTATCTACACTATGGTGTGGAAATCCAGCTAACTCAATATGCGAAGCAGATCCATTAGCGCGTTTAGTTAAAGTAATTCCTAAAATTTGAGAAGCTTTGATGGCATCTTCACCAAAGGTTTCATAAAAATCTCCCACACGAAACAATAGAATAGCATCAGGATATTTTCCTTTTACTTCATTGTATTGTTTCATTAACGGTGTTTCTTTGGTTTCTGTTGTCTTTGCCATAGTCTTAGAGGGTTAAAGATACAATATCCATGTGCTGTTGCAGGATTTAATTTTTAACAGAAAGGGACGAATTGTTAATATTTAATGGAATGCAAATACCCCTGTTGCTTAGGATTTCTTGTGATTTTTTGTTTTTGAAGATTTATTAACTGTATTAATCATTTTTTATCTGCTTCATCTGTGTCATCAGTGTTCTATTAGTATCTTTAGCCCAATGCAAAAACAACAACTCATACAAGCTTGTAAGGATTATCTAATCGATAAAATACATTCACTAAATTCTATTATTAAAGAAGTGTCTGATTCTTCTAATGCAGAAAGTAAAAGTTCGGCTGGTGATAAGCATGAAACGTCAAAAGCAATGATGCAACTGGAAATTGAAAAACTGGGAACTCAACTAAAGGAAGCAGAGTTGCAGTTAGCTGAATTTGAAAAAATAAATTTTACTAAAAACTTTCAATGTGTAGAGCAGGGGAGTTTAGTAGAAACCAATAAAGGCTATTTCTTAATTGCTAGCTCTATTGGGAAAATAGAAATTGAAGGTAAAGCTGTTTTTGTGATTTCAAATAAAGCTCCATTGGCTGTTGCCTTCAATAATAAAAAACAAAAGGACAGTGTGCGTTTTAATGGAGTTGAGTATATAATACAGACAGTGTATTAAGAATTCTCGACTTCGCTCGAACTGACATAGGCTTGTCACTTCTAGCGGAGTCGAGAAGCAAAAGCTTACTTTCTCAAAACAACTCTCTTAACAGTAGTGTTTTTATCAGAAGTAATTTTCACAAAATAAACGCCACTGTTTAATTTACTTAAGTCAATGTTTTTATAATTACTACTTATTGTTTCCTCAAAAACTGTTTGTCCAATTGAATTCAACACTTGAATTTGACTTTCTTCTTTTACTGTAGTTGAGTTTGCAATATATAGCGCACCAGTACTTGGATTTGGATATACATTCCAGCCATTATCAGTTGAAGTTTGTGATGAAATATTTGTAATCGTTTCAATAGTGTTAATCGCCGTATTAGTTACCACAGGTTCGTTGAAATCAAAATAGATATAAGCTGTATTTTTGATTTGAGTACCTGGAGTATTATTGTTAGTGCGTTTAATACGATATTGAATATAACCATGACTGCCAGGTTCATTACTATTGCTGTCTGGTAACATGATATTATTGAATTTCCATTTTAAAATATTACCAGGTAAAATTTCAATGTTATAATTGTGACTAGAACCTAACATTTCAAAAGTGTTTACATCCACATTTGGAGATAGAGTATCTTTCACTACAATGTTTACAGCTGGACCGTTACCTGTATTTTGAAAACGAATTAAATAAGTTAAATCGGTAGCGCTAGCAGCAATATCACCATTTGAACCAACGCCAACGGGACTTACTGTTTTATCGTTTGGATCGAAAGAACCAGTTACCGTGCGAGAATAACAATAGTTATTGTTTGTATAATTTAGATCTGTAATAGTTGGTTGCGCCCACATGCAGCTTGTGAAAATGCTTCCTAGTGGAGTTGCTGAAGGAACAGTAAAATTAATTCGAAATTCAGTAGCAGTAGAATGTACAATGTTTGAAAAATTCCAAATAACAGTATCACCTGAAATTGTATAGGTATTTGGACTACCATTTGTTATATTTGCTATAAATGCAGAAGGTAACACTGCTTTAAATAACCCAGTGCCTGGTACGTTATTTAAGTTAATTAATTGATGTTTAACATAGCTTACAAAACTGGGGACAATACCATTACTATATGCAGAAACCTGCATATCAGGAAATATAGCTGAATTAAAAGCTACAGAAAAATTATTATTAATTGAGTTGGGGAGAGTAGAATTTACAACTGTATTTAACGTTGTTGTACATGAAGGTATTATTCCTAAACTGTTTATAATAGAAATTGAGTATGTACTATAAGGTAAATTATTAATTACATAATCTCCATTAGAATTGGTATAACCTATTCGATTTCCTGGATTAACTACTATTGTTGCATTTTGATAGTTATTATCGCCGCTATTTTTTATACAATCACTATTATTGTCTATATATACGTTACCTAAAATGCTTCCGCAATTTGTTCCAACTGAAGAAACCGAACTTGTATAAGTGATGCAGTTCATGCTTGCATCAAAAATAGTAACATTATAATAATTAGATGATACATTTGTAATGTCCTGAGTAGTTGCACCAGTATCCCATTGGTAAGTAAAAGGTCCTGGATTTGAACCTGAAGTAGAAAGATCTATTGCTCCATCACCCGTTAAAAAACAAGTTTCTGGATATGAAGTTATGCTTGCAGAGAAGTTAGGAATTGTTCCTGTAGATGTAATCGTTGTTGTTGCAGATTGATAGCAACCATTAATATCTGTTACGTTTACGGTGTATACTCCTGCACATAAACTATAAATACTTGTGGTAGTCATATTTGATGGATACCATTGAAAATTATATGGAGCGGAACCTCCATTTACAGTTGCGGAAGCAGTACCATTACATGTATTACTACAAACACTATTAGTATGGGTTATAGAAATATTTAAAGAGGGAGTTTGTGTTATATTAATAATGTTAGTAAGCATACATCCATTCATATCAACCACGGTAGCTGTATAATTACCAGCGCAAAGATTTGTAACTTGAGGAGTAGTAGCTCCGTTACTCCATGAATAAGTATATGCAGGAGTTCCCCCAAAAACATTCATATTCGCACCTCCACTACAACTTCCATTGCAAGAATTGTTCTTGCTGATATTTACATTTAAAGGTGTTGGTTGCCCAATAGTCACTACAAGTGAAGCTGTGCTCATAGATGCATCCATTACAGTAACTGTATATTGCCCAGAATTTATACCAGTTAAAATATTTGAGTTTGAATTTGTAGGTGTCCATGTATATGTATATCCTCCTGCACCACCTGTTGCCGATACTGTTGTACTACCATTGCTTAATCCGTAACATGTAACATTTGTTACGGTTGAAGTAAGAGTTATTTGAGAACATGCAATAAAAGATATTACTATAAATAGAAATGAAAATAAAGCTTTCTTCATAAAGATGATTTTATACATCTAATGTAAAAAAAAATACTCAAGTAAATAGTGCTATTTAGTAAACAATTGTTTTGAATGAGTTAAGAAATATTATTGTTCCTTTTTTCTTTTTTCGCCTTTTGCATCTTCAAAACCAGTAGTTTCTTTCTTCGCAAAATATTTCTTAAAATTATAAGTAAACGTTAGCATATAATAACGGTTCAAAACATTAGTTTGAGAATCTTGTATGTAGCTATCTGTATTAGTTCTTGAAATGGCATTGTTTTGATTTAATAAATCATATACACTCAATCTTAATTCGGCTTGTTTGTCTTTTAAAAATTTATATCCAATGGCTGCATTCCATAACGAGATAGATTGATTATATGCACTTGTTAAGCCCGAATAATAAGTATTAGTGTATTCGCTTTGTAATACTAATCCCTTCCATGGGTTTACAGTAATTTTTAATTTAGATTGTTGAGATAAGTAAGTGGTGTTTGATGAGGTTTGAAGTGTATTGTTGATTTTACTGTATGAAGAGTTTGAAGATAAAGTGAAATCAAATTTCTCGCTAATATTACTGCTAAATATTAATCCTAAACCTCCAGTAGCAGTTTTGGCGTAATTGGTGTTGCTATTGATTAAGCCTGGAATATTTGTATAATTGCCCGAAACGTTAACACTTAAATTTGTTTTTATTTTTTTGATAGGGAATGTGTAATTTAAAAAAGAACGTAAGCTATAATAACCATCTAAATTAACGGGTCGTGTAATTTGAGAACCTCTTTTTAGAGTAATATTATTGTAAACAACAGTATCTCTATTGGCAATTAATGTACTATTTCCAATGTAGTTGTTAGAATAGTTGCCTCCTAATAAAATAAAACTAGATGTTGCTTTTACTGTATTTACGCCTGAATAACGAATGTTTAAATTGTTTTGAAAATCTTGTTTTAAATCTGGGTTACCAGTACTTAGTTGTAAAGAGTTTGTGTTATTAATGACATCTTGTAATTGGTCAATACTTGGCGCATTGTTACTTGTTCGGTAGTTTATTTTTAAATTATTTTTAAGAGAAAATTTATAATGAAATTGTGCAGATGGTAAAACAGATTCGAATGTTTTACTTAATTGATAACTACTTGGAATTTCTTGCTGTTTGGATAATTGCGCCAATTGGTAAGCGGCATTAACAGAAAAATTAAATTTCTTTTTTTCAAATCGATAACCTAAACTTCCTGATTGTGATTGGTATTGATTTTTAAACACATTCGTTAAGGTGCTGTCTAAATTAGAATAGCTGTAGGAGATATAGTTTTTATCGTATGTTTTTTTTGAAGAGGAATTATCATTATAATTTATAGTATAACTTGCTAATAAAAAACTTGTACTGCTTAATGGTTCAGTGTAGGTAATGTTACCATTAATTGCTTTACCATCTTTTAAAATTTGAGCTTTCTGATTAAGAGAATCTCCTATGGTAATAGTATCTCTGTAATAATCGTTTATTGTGTAAAGTCTGTTTTCTCCTGAATTCGCAGTTATACTGGGCGTTGCGCTAATCGATAAGGTTCTACCTCGTTTTGTAAATGAATGACGGTATAATATTGGAGCAGAGATAGAGTAACCAAATAAATGAGAAGATGTGTTATTTTTAGAGTTACTCAAGGTAAAAGCTTCTTTGATACTACTGCCTAATAATGATTTTGAACCGTCGTTGTTTTGAAACGATAATTTTGGTTGAAACACTATAGAATTCATAGAATCTATTTTGGTTTCAATTTTAAAATTTAAACGATGATTAAAATTATCACTTTTTGTGGTGTTGTTTTCATTATACACTAACCCATTATTTGATCCAATGATGTATTGTTGTAATAGAGAAGATTTAGAGTCGTTTTGAGTCCAGTTAAAAAAGTAACTGGCTGTAATATCTGTTTTTTTGCCCCATTTATCACTATAATTTAATCCAAATAAAGAAGTTGTATTAATTCCATTTTGTGTACCAATTAAAAAATTATCGGCATTGTTTTGTGATCCGCCTCCCAGACCACCACCTCTCATACCTTTTCCTCCGCCACCACCACCGCTAGAACTTGCTATGCCTACTAAATCTTCTGATGAAAAATTTTGTTCATTTATATTATTTGATTGAGCAAGTACAGTGATACGTCTATTTCCTTTAAAGATATTTGCAGTAGCTCCTCCTTTGTATTTATTTTCGTATCCGTAACCACCAAAAACTTTCCCAAATACACCATTTTTAAATTGTGCTTTAGTAGTAATATTAATTGTTTTACTAGAGTTACCGTCATCAAAACCAGTAAACTGAGCCTGATCACTTTTTTTATCAAATACCTGAACTTTATCAATAACCTCAGCAGGAATGTTTTTTAAAACAGCATTGGCATCATCGCCAAAAAAAGGTTTACCATCAACCAACACTTTTTTTACTTCTTCTCCTTGAGCATTTATTTTTCCATCAACTACAGTAATGCCTGGCATTTTAGTAACTAAATCTTCTGCAGTCGCATCTTTATTTACTTTGTAGGCTTTTGAACTGAAACTTGTTGTATCTCCATTTTGTGTAGCTAGGGCTTGTTGGGCTTCTACGGTTACTTCCTTTAGATTAGTTGTATTTTGTTTTAAATTAATAATTGGAATAACTACATCTTGATTATTGATAACAAGGGCTCTATAAATAGGCTTATAACCAAGCGATAGTATTTTAATTATATATGAACTTGAAATAATTCCATCTAATTTGTAAGCCCCCTCAATATCAGTGGTGGTTCCTTTTATGAAAGATGAATCTGTCTTTAGTAGTAAAACAGATGCTCCAATTGCTGCTTGCTTGTTTTCATCTACTAATTTACCGCTAACAGTATATGTTTGTGCGCTCAAGAATGTAAACGAACAAAAACATAATAAGATATATAGATGTTTTAAAAACATGCAAACTTTAAATATACCATTTACATCTAAAATAGTAATGTTTAAATAAGTTAAAACTTCTGATATGTTTTTTATACACAAAAAGCTCGCTAAGAGGCGAGCTTTTTGTAAGATGTTTGGATTTATTATCCTAATGCAGCTTTAATAAAGCTTACAAATAAAGGATGAGGGTTTTCTACTGTACTTTTGTATTCAGGATGAAACTGAACACCAATAAAGAATGGGTGAGTAGGAATTTCAACAATCTCAGCTAATTCAGCTGTTGGATTTAAACCAGATAACACCATTCCTGCATCTTTATACAATTTTGTATACTCATTGTTAAACTCATAACGGTGACGGTGACGTTCGCTGATATCTGTTTTATTATAAATTTTATGTGCTAAAGTTCCTTCTACTACGCGGCATGGATAAGAACCTAAACGCATGGTACCACCCATGTGAGAAATGTTTTTTTGAGCTTCTAATAAATCAATAACTGGAGCACTAGTTGCAGGATTCATTTCGCGGCTATGCGCATCTTTTAATCCTAATACATGACGTGCAAATTCAATGACTGCACATTGCATTCCTAAACAAATCCCAAAAAATGGTACGTTGTTTTCTCTAGCATATTTAATAGCAGAAATTTTCCCTTCAATACCACGGTTACCAAAACCAGGTGCAACTAAAATTCCCTTTAAGCCTTTTAATTTTTCAGCAACATTTTCGTCAGTTAAACTTTCGCTATGAATCCATTCTACGTTTACTTTGCAATCATTGACTGCGCCTGCATGAATAAATGCTTCAGCAATAGATTTGTATGAATCTTTTAACTCAACGTATTTTCCTACTAAGCCAACTGTTACCTCTTTTGTGGGATTGTGAAATTTATTTAAGAATAATTTCCATTTATCTAATTTAACTTCGCTAGGAGTATTAACGTTTAGTTTCTTTAAAACAATTTCATCTAATTTTTCTTTTTCCATTAATAATGGAACTTCATAAATAGTAGAGGCGTCTAAAGCTTCAATAACCGCATCAGGAGAAACATTACAGAATAAGGCAATCTTTCTTCTAATATCATTACTAATAGCATGCTCTGAACGACATACCAATACATCTGGTTGAACACCATACTCTAATAATAACTTAACAGAGTGTTGTGTTGGTTTTGTTTTTAATTCTCCAGACGTTGCTAAATATGGTAAAAGCGTTAAGTGAATAACCGTACAATCATCACCTAATTCCCATTTCAACTGACGCACAGCCTCAATGTAAGGAAGAGATTCAATATCACCAACAGTTCCACCAATTTCAGTAATTACAAATTGGTATTGACCAGTTTTTCCTAAAATTTTAATTCTGTTTTTAATCTCATCTGTAATGTGAGGAATAACTTGAACAGTTTTTCCTAAAAATTCACCCTTACGTTCTTTATCAATCACTGATTGGTAAATACGACCAGTAGTAACATTATTAGCCTGAGATGTTGCAACGTTTAAAAAACGCTCATAATGACCTAAATCTAAGTCAGTTTCAGCTCCATCATCTGTTACATAGCATTCGCCATGTTCGTATGGGTTTAATGTTCCTGGATCGATATTGATATAAGGATCTAATTTTTGAATGGTTACAGTGTATCCACGAGCCTGAAGTAATTTGGCTAGAGATGCTGCGATAATTCCTTTTCCGAGAGAAGATGTTACGCCACCGGTAACAAAGATATATTTAGTGTTGATTGACATACAGTTTTTTGTAAACTGTACGTAAAGGTAAGCGATTTTTTTGGAATAGAATTAGTGTTTTTTCACTATTTATTAAACTTCTAACTTTTCTTTATTAAAATAGTCAGAATGCCCAATAATATTGATGATTTGAATGTTGTTTTAATAAATTAAATCACTTTAATTTATCCAATTCATCGTCTGTAAAATGCTTTTTGTATTTTTCCTTTGAAAATTTGTTGGAATTATAGTCTTTCGATTTGTTTTTAGGAATGGATAAACTTGTCCATTCTGATTTTTTTAGGATTTTGGCATAAAACACCATTTGTCCAACATGGTACGGATAATGTGCTAATTGCCGGTTGATAGCTTCCAAAACAGTATGGCCTTCATTACGGATATAAATAATTTTATCTAAATCTTCAGGTTTTAAACTATTCAAAGTATTAAATAAACATTCCCAACCCTGATGCCATTGTTTTAATACTTCGGTTTTGTCATGCTGAACTTGTTTCAGCATCTCATGAGACCCTGAAACAAGTTCAGGG
>JBBIUW010000045.1:0-11298 GCA_037440045.1 Sphingobacteriaceae bacterium | reverse complement strand
CACCATAATGAAATGAATTAAAATACGAGCCAAGAACAAAACAACTGTTTTTTATAAAAATATTTGATAATCTAAGATTTGTGTAGATCAGCCCTGCTTTACTTCGATTTTTACTGTCAGTGAAATTTAGACCTAGTTGACTACCAACAGCTATAGAAGTATGTTCATTTATTTCAAATTGTTTTAATCCATTTAGCATAATCAAAGGGTTAAACGGATCTGTATCAGTTGAATCATTATTAAGAAATGATTTTTGTTTGTTATTAAAATTTAATCCCAGAACGTTAGCACCTACTTCAAACCCTTTCCCCAATCCAAAGTCGATGGTACTATTAGATTGAATTAATTCATTAAAATTTAATTGTTGTTGAAAAAATAATTTATGTTTTGTTGTTACTTCAGAAGATGGAACATTTATAAAGTTTTGTTGCGAAAACAAACATAAACTATTGATAATTATGACTATTGATAAAATATACCTCATACTTAAATACTAAAATGCAGTCTAATTGTATATATATTTATTGGACCTCTATCCTTATTGTAACCTGGATTTATAACACATTGATACACAAGAGAAGGAATTACTTTATTGTTTAACAATGAACAGCTATAATATGTTTCTATCACATTTTCTGCTCTGTAATTCAGTTTCCCATCTCCAATAATAAAACCTAAGCCGCCTTTTGATAAATAATTTAGATGTTCTTTTGACAAGCCAGAAACACAATATGCTATGCCTAATACATCGTTCTTACGTTTCCATTTTGATCCTTTAATGCTTGTGCCTAAGTTAAAGGCCTTATCAATTTCTGTAAAACACCAGGTTTCATTCTTTCCATCGTTATATGATGCTCTTGCAAATACTCCTAAATTGTTATTTAACGCTTGTTCTATATTTATTCCAAAACCATACTTACTTCTGCCGTATTGTCTACTTGCTAAAATGGAATAATCATTTTTTATAAAATTTGGATTAATACTATCAGGTGTACTTATAATATTTGTTGCAGAATAGTCACCCATGAAAGCAGTGTTATAAAATGCAATAGCACTTACCTTACCAATTCTATTATTAAGCTTGTATTTATATTTTATTTCAAAAGAGTTTGCATTTGCTTTATCAATATGTTGATCCATTACATTTCCATTAGCTGTATTTGGCATCATACTTATTGCGTATCTTATTTCAAGTTTTGGACTGATATATTCAATGATTGCACTTGGTGTGTATCCTCTTGTATTTGCCGGATAATCCCAGGCTCCATTACTCATCAAACCCCAACTTAAAAATTGAGTTCTTGGATTATGTGAATATGCATTATCATCAAAGTAATCAGCAATTGAAACTTTACCAACTGTAAAAGCGAAATATTTTTTCGGAATCATTTGTTGTATTTTATTTTCATCATCTAGTTGCCATTCTTTATCGTTCGATAATGGAATTAGTTGTCTGAAATATGCCCTTGCAACATAGAAAACAGGATCAGGATTTCCTACCCTAAATGCTTCTCCATTTGTAAATGCGGCTATTCCAAATGCTGATGACAGACCATGTCCTCCTGCAATCTCAGGATTCACAAACACTTGTGCATTATTCCAAAGTCTCAGTCCCGCAAAAATAGTACTTGTAATAGTTGTTCCCCATTCGTCAATAGGTATTTGGCTATGAGGGCCTGTATAATCTGCGTTAAATTTTGGTCGGTACTGACTAACCGTTGTTTCTTGTATATGAAGCGTATAGCGTTGTATTTTTAATACGGTATCATTTTGTGAAAATACACTGCTAATAATACATAAAAAAACAGCAATTAAAATTAATTGTTTCATTTTAAGATGATTTAAAGGCACTCTCATGATATGTTTTTATGTGAGGTCCCATAAATACTCTTGAATAAATTCTTATTACAGCAATTCCGTCAATAATTAAACTGGAAGCAGTGAAAAATGCTAATGCAATTTGATTTTCATGAATATGCGTGAAGATTATATCTTCTCCAATAAACGTTGGTGTAATTGGGAATCCTGTTAATCCTAAGCATGATAATAGAAATACAAAAGCAAATTTAGGATGTTCGTAAGAATGGCCATTGTATGTATTTAAATCCACATGAGATTCAATAGATTTTAATTTACGAATTGTAAAATAACCAATAGATCCCATAACTACAATTCCACTTAGGTATAATAAAGATTGAGTGTATACATAGTGTTCGTTAAATGAAATTGCTAAGGCAATCCAAAAGTGATTCATAATAATTAGAGCCCATGCTAATTGTACATTTTTACGTTCTGTGTAAGATTTTAAAACCATCACAAAACCAATAAATGAAAATAGGGTGGGTAGTACTTCATGAATTTGTGTAGGAATGTATTGTTCATTAAATAAAAGAATAAGCCCAATAACATATGTAGGTATAAAGTAGAACAATACATTTTTTGCATTTACAAAATTTAAACTTCTTCCCATTATTTTTAAAGGTCTCCACATCCAGTAAATTAATGTATCCAAATTGAATTCTTTTAGTGATAATATATAAAATGTATATTGAATTTTTTTAGAAAAAGAATCTTCAATACTAGTTGGACGAGGAACAAAATTGTAAAATTGTTCACGTATTAAATAACTTACCGTTGAAGGAGATACTAATAACTGATACGTTCTTAAAAAAGCATTACCTGCAAAATGTATGAGCGCTAATATTTCTAATCCTAATGAAAGTTCAATAAATATTAAGCCTATTTGTGAAATAGATGAATAGGCTATTTGACTTTTAATTGATGATTGCACACGAGCAATTCCAGTAGCTACAACACTTGTAGTGAGTCCTAATAGTCCTATTAATATTCTTACCGAAATTTGGTGCTCCCACAGTTGGTATGTTCTAAGCATTAAAAAAACGCCTAAATGTACTGATAATGAACCGTAAAAAAATGCACTTGAGGGAGTTGGTCCTTCCATTGCTCGTGGTAACCATGACGAAAATGGCAGCTGTGCTGATTTTGCAGCAGCTGTAATCAAAATCATTAAGGCTACAAAAACACCAATGAACGTATGATTCTCTAAATGATGACTTACTAATAAATCATTTTGTAATTGGAAAAAAGTAATGTTTTCATGAAATAAATGATGACATGCCCACATAGCCAAAATTAAACCTACATCCCCTAAACGATAAATTGAAAATACTTTAAAGGCATTTTTCACTGGTAAATATCTATCTCTGTAAAATGCAATTAACAAGAATGATGATATACCTAATATTTCCCATCCAATAAATAATGTTTCTAGGTTTCCTGATAAAACGGTGATATTATAACCCGTATAAAAAAACATAATGGTATTGAAAAATCTTTTGTAGCCAGCTTCTCTGTGTAAGTAATAATTACAATATATAGTAACTAAAAAGGTTAAAAAAGCACCTACTAATAAATATACTACGGTTATTTTATCAAAATATAAATCAATGAAAAATTCATAGTTGGTTGTTTTATAAACTACTAAATTTTTAAAATCGATAACATGATGACCATTAAATAGCCAATATATACTAAAGCTCAATGCACTTATTAAATGTAAGCCAACTGTGTATATACTGAAAGTAGAAATTATTTTTTCATTGTTTCGAGGTAAGCATATGTTTATAATAAAACCTATTAAAGGTAATATCACAAGATATTGAATGATTGTTTGCATAATTTTATTTAATTAAATAAACAGGAATATTTTCTAATGTGTTTTCTAAAATAGGAGTAATGTCAGAGATGGTTTCTATTTTTTGAGGAATTGGTTCGTAAGGAACAAACTGCCCTTCTTTAAATAAAAACATTTGATTTGTTTCTGGATTAACAGCTACTAAATTAATCCATTCATTAATAAACCATTCGTACATGGCATCCACTGATTTTATAACATTTAAAACAACTTCAGGGAAATGTTCTACTATAATTAGTAATCTTACAGGATCATGCACTTCAATCATCTGACTCGGTAAGCCAGGTCTTAAATCTCCGTCAATACCATTAGCTACGCCAAATAAGCCCATCACATTGTGTGGTAGTTTTGTCCCAGCTCCTAATTTCTGATTGTCAACTCTTGAAAAATAATATTCTAAATTAATTCCACCACATACAGGACCTAGTGGTTTCATTATGTTCGTTAGTATTTTTCCGTCCAAATCTATTTTGTAATCGTAAGAGTTCATAAAAGAACGTCTATCTAAAAACACGCCTCTTGTTAATTCTCTTCCTCCAACAATACACAGAGCGTTAGTAGCATGATTTAATTCAGGTCTAGGCTCAAAAATGGAAACAGAACGAGTTCTTACTTTTTCGTGAATCTCTTTTGCTGTTAATTTTGTATCAATAGATACTAATCTTCGAGAACGTTCTTTTGCATTGGCATCTAAAGCTTTTTCAAAAACTAATTTGTTAGCTTTATGATATTGAGTATTTATTTCTGATAATAAATCTTCGTCAAAAAAACCGATATCATCTCTAGATGTGTCATGCAAACCTCCCACAAATTGAGTTGTATCTGGAATGATAATCCCTCTTTGAGATAGTAGTTCTCGTACTTCTTTTTTGTTGGCCATATAGCACATTACACGAGAATTAACAGAACCTGGTCTGCCAGAACAAGCTCCACAATCATACCCAGCATAATGTGGATTATTAACACTACTAGAACCATGACCAACAACATATACAATTGGTGCAAAGTTTTGTACTAATCCAATACTTTTAAGAAGTCCTTCTACGCGGTTTGCCATTTCTTCGTCTGTAAACCCAATTTGCAAGCCATTTTCAATATCATTTGGATTTGTATTATCGATAGTTAGTTTCGAAAATTTATCCATGTGATTAAATGAGTGAGCGGTTGCAGGACTCATTGTTGGACGGAAAATATGAAAAAACAATTTTACAGCCGACCAAAATCCAAGGGTTTGAGATATTAGCCAGCCTCTTAATAATGAGTGAGTTTGATCATTAAAATGAATATCTTTTTTTCTTATTTTTTTAGTGTCAATTTCTTTTATAAGGTATTTTGGAGTAACAGGAGCAGGGCAAAGTTTGCTATAAAATTTTCCATGTTCTGGTTTAAAATAAAATTCCACACCAAAAAAACCCGGAGTCCCAAACGTTTCGCAATTTAAATCATTGTCTTCTATATATCTTCTGATAGAGCACTCTCTATCATCAATACAAAACATTGCTTGAAATGATTTTTCTGTTTGTTTTTTATGTTCTGAAGTATTGAGTTTAATGCCACTTAAAACGCCATCATAGTAGCTCCATTCAAAAGCACTTTGCCAAATAGATAAAACCTCATTTAATTCTGTTGTTGCTACTTTAGCAAATAAATCAACGGGTTGTTCATTGAGTTTTACAGATAAAGGTGCCCAGTTTTCACCAAATTTATTATCAAGAGTATCTATTTCTAAAAGCGATTCAAGAACGATTAACTCCTTAATTGATATTTTTTTAGGATCTAATAATGTATTTGGTTGATCTTCTATTGCCGATACCATTCCGCTCCATCCTTGATGTGAAAACTGTTGGTCGAAAATATATTGCTTATACAAATTTTCGTCACCAACTAATATTCGAAGTACATCGCTAATTTCGGGACGAGAATTTAAAAATAGTTTTCTTACCCTTTCGGATTTAAAGATGCTAATTGAACTTGTTTTTTCAATATCTCTCAATGAACTTAAAAAACCTTTTTCGTGTACAGGAAATTTCCAAATTGAAATTCCTTGATCTAAGTAACTACATAGTATTCTAAATAATTTTGGATGAGTTACAGAATCTAAATTGATATGATATTGAGATTTCCAGTGAGAGCGAAGCGTTCCAATTCGTGCACTAATAGATACATCATAATCTTGTTTTAATAATTTATGTAACCATTCCTCAAGATGCGATGCGCCTTTTCTTTCAGAAATAATTCTCTCAATATTTTCTTTTCTAATTTTTCCAGATGCATATAGTTTACGATATTCATCTAGGGACAATGAAACTTTGTATCCAAACATTTTTTCTGCTTGTCTAATTGCATTATCCCATTTTAAATTTTGAAAAGCGTGTAATGTATTGTGATGAATAAAATCTTTTAATGGAGCTTGAGCTGGTAGATAATGTTTTAAATCATGAAGTGTTTCATGTTCATCATAACCAATGTGTTGAGTATTCATAATTTTTAGTTTTAAATAAAACTTAATGTTTTTTAAAATGATACTTGGTATTGTAATACAATTTGCCCTCTTCTTGCACTTTTCGTTTCATGTATTTCTCCCGTAGTTGCATTTGTATTAAATATTGGGCGGCTTTGATAATCTAAGGATATTTTAGAATTTTGTCCTGCAATTATCCAATTTAAACCGATATCATAAATTAATACTGGATCTTTTAATTTTTGATATGAAGCGTATGACCCCGAAACATATGGTTGTAATGTTCCTTGTTTGCCTAATAAATCTTTTTTAAATAAGTATGCTGCTTGTGCATATACCACCTGTCCTGTGCCAATTAATGGAGCGGCATTACCAGCACCATTAAAGCTAGAGGCTGTTCCATTCGCAGTATTCATGGCACCAGCATTTCTGATATAGTTAGGACCAAAATCATAATTTAAAAAAGCAGCATAAGCAGTAATAGCATTTTGTTTTTCTTTATTTATATAAGAGTCATAAAAAACATCAAAAGCAAATTGTTGCATAGGCGTTGAAATGGTATCTAAGTTAGCATTTCTATACCACATAGCATCTTTTTGATATGTAAAACCACCACCAATATTCAACACTTTTTTCTTCCCTAAATACGAACCAGCACTGTATGGTAGCAAATTACTTTCTTTGTCAAAAAACTGCCATTTTACATAACCTTGATATTGCATTTCTGGTGCTTTAGTTGAAAAGTACGCAGTATTTGAAGGAGATGTAGCAGATAATGCAGATACCGCAGCACCAGTTGGAATAGTAGTGGTAGTTTGAACAGGAAATGGATTTGATGCGGCAAAACGATAATCCAAGCCTCCAATTTGCCCTTTGGCGTATACTCCTAATTTTCTTACAAATTGATCGCTAATATCATTTGTTGTTTCTTCAATAGTAGGTAAATCCATCCCTAAAATATTACCAACTCCAGAGGAAGTATACCTACATGTTCCATTCCATCCATTTAAGCCACCGCCTAATGTGATGTAGTTTTTATATACTTTATACTCAGCAGTTACATCATGTAAAAATAATCCTGGTTTACGAGCCGATAAACTATTAAAGCTATTGATTCCAAATTGAGTATAAAAGAAAACCTTTTTTGTTACTTGCCCCATAATTTGGTAACGAACCCTTCTTAATCCAACATCAAACGTTTCTTTTTTAGGAGTGCCAAATATTGCTGAACCAGGATTATTATCATTGTATCTAAACCAAATTTGTGCTAGTCCTGTTCCTTGAATATAACGAGTACTATCATCGTTTAAATATATTTTCAACCCATCTTTAAATCGGGTATTAAGATTCTGCGCAACAGCATTTATTGAAATGCAGGTTGCAATAAATAAAATGATCTTTTTCATCATAATTTTTTTAGTATAAATATGGTCTTGCTAAGTCTTAACTAAAAAACAGTAAAAAACTATGAAATAAAATACTGTATTTTAGCCAGACTCAGCAAGGATCTTTTGAGTCTTAACTCAATTTCAATATTCTTGTAGATGTAGGAGCGTGTCCTAATTGTTTATGATTATTAAATCCTTCTACTTTCACAGTACCAAAATTATCTTTGTAATCTTCTACTAAGCCATTTAATGTTATGATAGACGTATGATCAACTATTTCAGCTTTACTAACATCAATTGTAACATGTTTACCTTGAGGTAATGAAGCAAATACTTTTTTAAAGCCTAAAATGTTCGAAAACATTAATCCACTATTAACAGATACGACATAGTTTTCTTCATCTAATTTTGATATAGATACATCAGATTTAAATAAATTTTTCACTGAAGCTCCATTTACTAAATTAATGATTAACTCAAGAACAATACCTGTTCCTACACCAACTAGTAAATCTGTTGCTAATGTAACCACTACTGTTGCTGAAAAAATTACAAATTGTTCTTTGCCTATATGAAACATATGCATGAATTCTTTTGGGTGAGCTAACTTGAAGCCTACAAAAGTTAACATGGCAGCTAATGCTGCATTAGGAATCATTTCAATAACAGGTACTGCAACTAACACAGCTAATAATAAAAATAAACCATGAAAGAAATTAGCCCAACGTGTTTTAGCGCCATTACTCACATTTGCAGAGCTACGAGCAACTTCACTAATCATTGGTAAACCACCTAATAATCCAGCAAAAGAATTTCCGATACCAACTGCAATTAAATCTTTATTAAAATCTGATTTACGTTTAAATGGATCTAAGTTGTCAATTGCTTTAGCAGTTAATAATGATTCTAAGCTTCCTATTAAAGAAAATAAAATAACATACATAATAAATTCACCTGTATGTGTGCTTAGTGCAGCAAAATCAGCATTTAAAATACCTCTACTAATGAAATCACCTTTCATTGTAAAACCATTTGTAAATGATTCAAAAATACTTCCTATTTTAACTAACGAAAAGTTTGCGATTGCACCTTCTGTTTTAATATGCAGAACAAAACCTAACGGAATAGCCACAATTAAAACAACTAATGGAGCTGGAATCTTTTTTAATTTTTGATGTTTCACAAAACTCATTCCTATTAATATTAATAAACACGCAATACCAATTTCAGCAATATGAGCATTTTCATGCATAATGCTTTCTGGTATCATTGCTAGTAATTCAAGAGGCTCTTTACCTTTTAATAATTTAGGATCAATACCTAATATAGAATGTATTTGTTTTGACATGATTATGATACCAATAGCAGCAAGCATTCCATGGATAGCAGCACCTGGAAAAAAATCTGCTAATTTTCCTAATTTAAATACTCCAAATAATACTTGAACAATACCGGCAACAACAATAGCACCTAAGGCTAAATGCCAACCCGTGTCTCCTCCTCCAAAAGCTGCAATAGCGCCTCCGCAAATAGCAATTAGTCCAGCTGCTGGACCTTTAATAGTTAATCGTGAACCTGCAAAAAAACTAACAACCACACCTCCAATAATTGCAGTTACTAATCCAAATATGGCAGGAAAATCTGATGCCTTAGCAATACCTAAACTTAAAGGTAATGCTAATAAAAATACTAAGAATCCTGATAATGCGTCTTTTGAAAAATTTTCTTTTAATCCTGCTAAACCATCTGCAGGTATATATCTTTTTTTTGTTTCTTGTTTCATAATTTTTTGTTTAATCGTTTTTTGACTCTTAACCACAATAAATAAGTGTTGTGATTTTTTTAGGAATTAAAAATCAGTCTATAGCAATAGCTGAAAATGTTCTTATTAATTATAAGAACAAACAATTAAACAATAAATCAGATACGGAAATTACAAACCGAAATATAGATAGGGTTTGAAAGCTTTTCTGCTAAAGGTTTTTCAGAAAAAGCTATTGGTTGCAAAATTTCGTATTGGAAATACGAAATAAAAAATGGTAAAATAAAAGATTGAGCTTGGAAATCATTTTCCGCTTCGTTTTCATTTTCTTCAAACAAAAACTCATTATCTAATCTTGAATCTTCATCTTTTGAAGATACAGAAGTGGTTTTTGAATGTTTTAAAGATGTTTTGGAAATAGATGTATTGATGTTTTTGTAAGTGCTAGCGCTAAATGACGCTAAAAAACATAGCAAGAAGAAAAATGCGAAATATGTAGATTTGCTTAGTTTCATTTCCGACACCAAAATTACAATAAAAATGGACAAATTATCATTTTAACTCTATTTTTTAACACGATTTATGACTTGAGTCATTGTGATAGTATAAAATAATGTATAAAATTCCTAGTTTATACATATATATAAGGTATCATTTTTTTGTTTCTTCTTCTTCTTTCAAAGTAGGCGACCTTAATTCTACAGGATCGTGTTTTTTTCTGATTTTCAGGTTGATTAATTCTACCGAAAATGAGAATGCCATAGCGAAATAGATATAGCCTTTAGGGATTTCTATTTTATCTACATGAACCCCTTCTACAACTAATAACACAGCTATTAAAACCAAAAATGAAAGAGCCAATACTTTAAATGTTGGGTGTTTGTGTATAAATGCCGAAATCATAGGAGCAAAATAAAACATCACTGCCATACTAATAATCACTGCAATCATCATAATTACAATGTTATTAGCCATACCAATAGCGGTAACCACTCCGTCAATACTAAATACCATATCAATTAAAATCATTTGAATAATAATAGATTTAAAAGTAGATGGTTTCTTTTTATCTCTGTTTAGTTGTTCATCTGGATCTTCGCCCTCTAGTTTGTTATGTATTTCTAATGTAGAATTTACTAATAAAAACAAGCCTCCTGCCAGCATAATGAGGTCTTTTAAGGCAACAGAATGACCAAAAATGCTAAACAACTCTTGCTCTCCTTTTATTAAATATCCTAAAATAAATAAGAACAACAGTCGCATAAAAATGCCCACAATCATCCAAATTAAACCCGCTTTTTTAGTGTGTTGTTTATCTAAACGGCTTAAAACAATAGAAACAAAAATAACGTTATCTATTCCTAATAAAATTTCCATTAGGGTTAATGGAATTAAACTCAATAAAGATTCGGAGGTGAAAATTTCAGACATGTTAAGTTGTTTTTGGTTCTCAAAAATAACCATTATAGTTATAATAAAAATCAATTTTTTTTTGAAAATAGAAGATTGGATATCCGCAAATTTTTTGAGATTTTCCCAAAAAAATCAGTAATAATTTTATTAACATTTGTTAGTAAAATGATGGAAATAAATTCTCAAAAAACCCAATAAAATCGGTATATTTAAGGATTATATACTTAATAAGAATAACTGACAATTTATGGAAGAAAATACAGCGATAGATAAAGCAAATTACGGAGCCGATAACATCCAAGTTCTAGAAGGGTTAGAAGCAGTTAGAAAAAGACCAGCCATGTATATTGGTGATATTGGTGTAAAAGGTTTGCATCATTTAGTGTATGAAATCGTAGATAACTCTATTGATGAAGCATTAGCTGGACATTGTGATACGATTACTGTAACGATATTAGAAAACAATTCAATTCGTGTTAAAGATAACGGGCGTGGTATTCCTACAGGTATTCATCCTAAATTAGGAATTAGTGCATTAGAGGTTGTAATGACTGTGTTG
>JBBIUW010000044.1:0-11304 GCA_037440045.1 Sphingobacteriaceae bacterium | reverse complement strand
AGGTTCTCCTGCTGAGTTATTACAAAACTTATTGGAGGAAAAATGGTTGTTAAAAGCTGGTGACAAAGATATGATTGTGATGCAACATCAATTTGAATATGAATTAAATGGTGCACATAAAAAGCTGAGTTCTTCGTTGGTTGTAATTGGCGATGATGAAGTACATACTGCAATGGCAAAAACAGTAGGCTTGCCTTTAGCTATTTCAATTAAAAATTTCTTAACCGGAAAATTTAAATTGTATGGCGTGCAAATACCTACTGTGAAAGAAATTTATGAGCCAATGCTTTCTGAATTAGAAGCCTTGAATATCATCTTTACTGAAAAAGAAGTATAATATTTTTCATAACCTGTTATTAAAAAAACATTTTATCCAATATTAATGATATTGGCTTAACACGTTATGTAAATATAATCTCTTAAATTTGTAGAAATTCTAAAATAACAACTATGATAAAAAAAATACTTTTTAGTGCCTTATTATTTTCAGGCTTATTGGTAAATGCTCAAACTTTTACTGCCACTTATAATTTTGCCGCTACAACAACGCTGTCAGGTACAACAGATCCAACAACTCCCCCAGCAGTAACAGGTATAACTTGTGGTTCGTTTGTGGCTGTAGGAACTCCATCAGCTAATGCAAACGCAGCTGGTCGTTTTTCATTTGTAGGTTGGCCAACTGGTGCTACTACTGCGGTTGATACATATTCAACTATGACTGGTTCAATTAATACCAATGAGTATTATGAGGTTGTTTTAACTCCTCAAGCTGGTTATACAGTAGCATTTAACAACATCACATTCACTACTCAAAGATCTGGAACTGGAATTAGAAATTACGTTGTAAGAACAAGTGCAGATGGTTTTACTAATAATTTACCTGCATCTGTAACTACAAATACAAACTTATCTGTAGTTGGTACTAATGAATTTTTTTGGAATTTAGATGCAGTTACTTCTGCTCAAAACGGAAGTACTATTAGCTTATTTGGAGCAACAACCACATCATCAGTATCTTTCCGTTTTTATGCTTGGAATAGTGAAGGTTCTGGCGGAACATTTAGTATAGATAACGTAGCGTTTACAGGAACTGTATCTGGTGCTGCTATACCTTGTGCTTCTCCAACTATTACAGCTATTACAGGCAACTCTGCTATTTGTAGCAATCAAACCTTAAATTTAGGTTCAACTGTAACTGGAGATGCACCTTTTACTTATACTTGGACAGGTGCTGGTTCTATAGCAACTCCAAATGCTTCAACTACTAGTATTACAAATGCAACTTCAAGCGATTATACGTTAACAGTTAGTAATGCTTGTGGAACAGCTTCATCAGTGGTTACAGCTACTGTAAATCCTTCTCCTTCTGTATCTGTAAACTCAGCTACAATATGTTCAGGAGAATCAGCAACTTTAACAGCTAGTGGTTCAGCTTCGTCTTATGCTTGGTCAACTACAGAAACTACTTCAAGTATTGTTGTTACGCCTACAGCTAGTGCATCATATACCGTTACTGGTACTTTAGGTTCTTGCTCAGTAGATGTAGTGGCAACTGTTCAGGTTAATTCAGCACCAACTATTTCTGTTAACTCTGCTACTATCTGTGCTGGAAGTTCTGCTACATTAACCACTTCAGGAACATCAACTGCATATGTTTGGTCTACTGGCGAAACAACATCTAGTATTATTGTAATACCTTCAACATCTCCTGAAACATTTACGGTAGCAGGTACCAATGGTTGTGCAACTGCGGCTTCAGCAATCGCAACTGTAGTAGTAAATGCATTACCTTCTGTATCTGTAACTTCTGCAGTTATTTGCGCAGGAAATACAGCAACGTTAACAGCATCTGGCGCTACATCTTATTCTTGGAATACAGGTCAGTCAACAGCTACTATATTAGTTACTCCAACTACATCACCTGTTGGTTATACAGTTACAGGAACTGATGCCAATAACTGTTCTAATACAGCAGTTTCAACTGTAACGGTAAATGCTGTTCCAAACACAGCATTAATTTTAAATCCAGGTATTCACTGTGTAAATGTAAACACTGTAACTTTAGTTGGTGGTACTCCAGCGGGCGGTGTTTATAGTGGTACTGGTGTATCAGGCGGTGTATTTAGCCCAGCAACTGTTGGAGTTGGTACTTATACAATTACCTATTCATACACAGATGGAAATAACTGTTCGGCTGTTTCAAGTGATATTATGACGGTGAGTGCTTGTACTGGTATCGAAACATTAAATGCAGAAACAGTTTCTATTTTCCCAAATCCATCTAATGGTTTAGTAACAATTAAAACTCCTGTATTAAATACTCAAGTAAATGTATTTGATGTAAATGGTAAAAATGTGTTTTCTCAAACTACTACAGCTTTTGAAACATCATTAAATTTATCACATTTATCAAATGGTGTTTATCAATTAAACATTGTTTCTGATAACCAATCAATGAATCATAAAATTATGATTAATAAATAATTGCTTATCATATTATTTAAAAAGGCTTTGTGAAAACAAAGCCTTTTTTGTTTCTCGTCATTGCGAACGTAGTGAAGCAATCTCAAACAAAGTAATAAGATAGTAATTTGAAATTATGAATTCTAGGTATGAGATTACTTCGTCGTTCCTCCTCGTAATGACGACTACTTTCCAATGTTTCCTGAGTAATAGCTTCGTCATTGCGAACGTAGTGAAGCAATCTCAAACAAAGTAAAATATTTTATTCAACTCCTATTTCCTTAGATAAATCATTCCAATTGGGATTGATAGAAATAATTAGATTTTCTTTTTTTAGACGACTTCCGCCTTTAATTTGCTTTTCTCTAGCAATAGCGTCTTCAATTCTAGAAAACACTTCATAATAGACCAATTTATTTAAAGCATATTTACTGGTAAAACTTTTCTTATATATACCATTTCTATGTTCATATAGTCTCCTTACAATGTCAGATGTGACGCCTGTATATAAAGTACTATGTCCTTTATTAGTTAGAATATAGACAGCCCCACCTTTTTTCATTAACTAAAAATATAATCTTAGATTCAAAAAATCAAATTTGAAATTATGAATTCTAAGTATGAGATTACTTCGACGTTCCTCCTCGTAATGACGTTTACCTTCCAATACTTGCTAAATAATCCTGCAAAATAATAGTAGCACTTACCATATCCACCGTGTCTTTATTGGCACGGTCTTTCTTTTTGAGGCCACCCATGAGCATGGCTTGGTGCGCAAGGGTAGAGGTAAAGCGCTCATCGTAACGAGCAATTTTAATGTGTGGAAACTTACGAGTTAAATGAGTAACAAAAGGTTCAATATAGCGAGCACTATCCGAAGCTTCGTTTTGTAAGGTTTTTGGTTCTCCAACTACAATACACTCTACTTTTTCTTTTTTTAAGTACTCTTCTAAGTAGGCAATTAAATCTTTGCTATGCACGGTGGTTAAGCCACTGGCAATAATTTGTAAAGGATCGGTAACCGCTAAACCAACGCGTTTACTTCCATAATCTATTGCCATAATTCTTGCCATGAGGTAAAGGTAGGGAAATTTAGAATTTGAAACTCGAGTAAAATTTAATAATATTAAGAATTAAGTTGTTTCTTCTTTTCTTCAATATCATTCATCAATTGTTCACTTTCTTTTAGTAGTTCATCTAATTCCTTTTGTATTTTGGTACCTGCTAGCTGCCCTTCAAGTATTTTTTTCTTTTGCTTTTTTTTCATTAAATCAATTACATCTAAAAGTTCAACTGAAACGAAACAGAAAAGCAATACCGCATATCCTATACATACTAGTGCTGTCCATTGGATGGCAGAAGTTAAGTTGTAATTTCCAACAAAAATAAAACCATTATTCGCTATAATTATATACTTGAATAATGACCCTAATAAAAATGTTATTCCGCTATATAAAGATCTATGAGCAATACTATTTATTTTCACTATTTCGTATTCGTCTTTATTTGAGTCTAAATTTCTTGTCCAAGAAAAACAGATTGATGTATATGCTGCCATTATAGCAAATCCATAATTAGTTATAGAAAATGTATCTTTAGTAATATCAAATAATGCTAGACTAAAAACTACAACAGAAACTATAATTAAACCTATAGAAATACTAATTCTTATACATGAACGTGTAAAGCCTAAAATCATCAATTTAATATTAATTTCTTTTTTTTCTTTTTTAGAAATTTCAAAAAACTCGTCTGTTTCTTTCATTTGTATATTTTTTAATCCAATTATCAGGTTATTAATCAAATATAATTCATTTACCTGCTTTTTCAGAATGAACTTTTCACATATTATTCTAAGCGCACTCTGCGAAAAGACTTTGCATCCTCTGCGGTTAAAAACAAATCCCAAAATAATTGTTAAAATAAATTGCAGATATCAAAATTCCTTATAACTTTGTATTGCAAAGTGCTTTTAATATGACAAAAGAAAACTTAGAACACCTAGAGGCAATACAGGATATTCGCCAAATGATGAAGAAGTCAACCCGCTTTTTATCGCTCAGCGGTTTATCGGGTGTATTTGCTGGGATATTTGCTTTAATAGGGGCTTATGTGGCTCATATAATACTCAATCAAGATTTTGGTGAATATGTTAACAATATTCGAGAGGGAGATTTTACTTCAATGAACAATGTGATTTTTTCTTTATATGTTAAGTTTATAATAATCGCAATAGCTGTTTTAGCATTTTCTATTGTTACTGCATATTATTTCTCAAACCGTAAAGCAAAAAAAGATGGACATCATTTATTTGATCATACTGCCATTCGTGTATTAATTAATTTAGCTATTCCTTTAGTAGCAGGTGGTGTGTTTTGTTTGGCTTTATTATTCCACGGTGCTATTGTTTATATTGCACCTGCCATGTTGTTGTTTTATGGCTTAGCCTTAATTAATGCTAGTAAATATACTTACGATGATATTCGTTACTTTGGTATTTGCGAAGTTGTGTTAGGATTAATTAATGCCTTTAATTTAGGAAATGGTTTATTATATTGGTCGCTTGGTTTTGGGGTATTGCATATTGTGTATGGAGCAGCCATGTGGTATAAGTACGAAAGAAAGAAATAGATTTGAGATATGAGAAAAGAGACTGGAGAAATTAATCTATCTCATTATCTCATATCTAAGGTCTCATAATTATGAAGAGTTACATACATAATTTAAATAAAGCATTTGAAAATCGTATCCGCTTAGGGATTATGAGTGTGTTGATGGTGAACGATAGTGTGGATTTTAGTACCATGAAAGAAACATTGGAGTTAACTGATGGGAATTTAGCCAGTCATATTACAGCATTAGAAAAAGAAGGCTACATACATGTAAAAAAAGAGTTTGTTGGAAAGAAACCCTTAACAACTTATTCGGTAACCAAAGTAGGAATGAAAGCTTTTAATGATCACTTAGATGCGCTTGAAAAATTATTGAAAGGACGTTAACTCCTTTTTTTTTGAATTTAAGCTTTGTAATTCAAAGTACTTTTAAATAAAATATGTCAAAAATGAAAAACATAGAAATCAATTATCAATCCGAAAACTCTTACCGAGGCAAAGCGGTGTTATGGTTATTAGAGAAAGGTGTTCCTATTCATGCTAAGTTAAATGCAAACAGAGTTGCTTGGAATTTAAGTTCAGATGATTTCCTGAAATTTAATCCTGGTACATTGGGTAATGCATTAGGACAGTTTTATAAATCACAACAGTTTGAGCCTATTCCAAAAGCCGAGCGTCATGATGTGTTTCATGTGTTACTTGATTTTCGTACCAATGTAATTGATGAAGCAGCTATGCAGTTTTTTTTGTGGGGAAATGGCAAGCCTTCGTTTTTTACAGTAGGCACTTGCATCATCACAAGTATATTATTTCCAAATCATTTCAAAGAGTTTAAAGCAGCTTATGAAACAGGAAAGCGAGCTAATCCCATTCGCGATTGGAATTTTAAAAACTTACTAAACGAAGATTTACAATTATTAAAAAGCAGAATATTCACTAAATAAATCTCCCGCAGATAGCGCAGATATTAAGGAGTTAAGAGAAATACAATTCAGCGAATATAAGCGACAACAGCGGACAAACCTAAAAAAATAGAAATCATGAAAACAACAGCATCTATCAAAAACATCAGAAGAGTGGTTATTGTATTTATCATTCTTTTAGCCTTAAGTGGCATCACAGCTTTTCCATTAGTTACCGAAGTTGATTTTATGTTAAAGCATATTAATTCGTTCCCCGCTTTTTTTCATGATTGGATAAGAACTGTATATGAGTCGGTACATAAAACCCCTTCCATTGTATTGTATGGAACAGATTGGCTAGCTTTTGCACATATCATCATCGGATTGTTTTTTGTGGGCGTATATCAAAATCCGGTGCGCAATAAATTTATTGTGAATGTTGGTATTGTGGCTTGTATGGCTGTGTTCCCTCTAGCTTTTATTTGTGGACCAATTCGCGACATTCCTATCTACCATCAAATCATTGATTGTTGCTTTGGCTTATTTGGAGTTATTCCATTACTGTATATCAGGTATCAAATCAAACAATTAGAAAATAGTTCTCCCGCAGATAACGCAGAGTTAAAAACAATATGATTCAGCGAATATCTGCGACATCAGAGGGCAAACATAAAAAACATAAAAATGAAAACAAACTCTAAACAACCCAAAAGCATCATCGATTATGCCATGTGGTTACATATAAAAACTTCATCTTGGGTAGCAGGAATGATTGGACCAATGGTTTTTAATTATGGCACAAACGATAAAAATTGGGATTTAAGTACTCAGCAGTTACTTGAATTTCCAGATGGTACTTTAGGAAAAGCCTTAGGAGATTTTTTACAGGAACATGATGTGGATATATTAAAGGGAGCCGAGTATCATGATATACAACATGTGTTGCTGGATTATTCTATCAGTTTTAAAGATGAAGTAGCGCTTCAGTTTTTCTTACATGGTAATGGTAAAAAATCATTTGCATCCATCAGCACCCGAATAGGCGCGTGGTTATTATTACCAACGCAATGGAGCTATTTAAATGCTGCTTACGAAAGAGGAAAACGCTGTAAGGATATTACCAAATTAAATTACAAGGCTTTGCTCCATGATGATGTATCACAAATAAAAGCATCATTGTTTAATTAAAAAAATCTCCCGCTGATAGCGCAGATAACACAGATTGATAATTAGCGAATATCTGCGAAATCTGCGGGACAAATAACTTAAAATATACAAACCATGAAAACCAACGATTATTTATTGCTTACAGCCACAGGTGCTTACAGCTTTTTATTTTACCAGCAAAATGCAGGTATTAATTTCCTGATATTTAATATCGTTCTACTCGTTTTATTAGTTATTAAAAACAAGAAACTATTGTCTTATAATAAATGGATTTGGAGTGCTGTTTTATGTGTACTAAGTGCAGTTGCTGTATTTGTGCATTCAAGTGCTTTAAGTATTATTGGAAATATATTTAGTCTCTTATTATTATCAGCCGTATCGTTTAATGTCGCAACATCCAGTTTGTTTTCGTTTGCCTTTGGTTGTTTCTCAGTGGCGTCAAGTGTTGTATATATTATTATAGACACTATTAAGCGACTTCAACCTAAAACAGAAGGAGAGTCTAGTAAGAAAGGATATAAAGTTTTAGCAACACTAATAGTTGTCATATTAAGTGTTATGTTTTTTTCGATGTATAAAAACTCAAATCCTTTATTTGCCGAAAATACCAAATGGATTAATTTGGATTTTATCAGTATAGGATGGATTTTCTTTACCCTAGCAGGTTTTATTTTAATGTATGCATTCTTGTATCATCGCACCATTAAGCCCATAGAGACATGGGAAAATAATTTACCCTTATTCAGTACTTCTTATGAAATAGATGAACTAAATATAAAACGATTCGAAACTGAACGTTATGCGGGCATGTTATTGTTTATTGTATTAAATGCAATGTTGGTAATTTTAAATTTGGGCGATATACAAACGCTTTATTTTAATGGTGGTTTGCCAAAAGGCGTTTCGCATTCTGATTTTGTGCACAATGGAGTAGGAGTTATTATTTTGTCTATTATCATTGCTACTAGCTTAATTATGTTTTTGTATAGAAAAGAATTTGCTACTATCAAAAACGATAAACTTTTATCAGTGCTGGTGTATCTGTGGATTTTTCAAAACATATTGATGCTTTCTTCAACAGCTTTTAGAAATCAGATTTATATACATGATTTTAATTTTACCTATAAACGCATTGGTGTTTATGTTTGGCTGGTATTAGCGGTATTTGGATTGCTAATTATGTTTTGGAAAATTCATAAAAAGCAATCTAACTGGTATTTAATAAGAACCAATGTAGCTGTTTGGTTTACAGTATTGGTATTAAGCGGATTGGTAAATTGGGATAAACAGATAACGAATTACAACATTCAAAATAAACCATTGGCTCAGGTTGATTTTTATTATTTATTTTCTTTGTCGGATGCTAATATTCCAGAGTTAATTGCCGTAACAAAGAAACCAGAATTTAATTTATTGAACGCTAAACTTAAAAATTATACCAGTAGTTTTTATAGAGAGCGCTATTATTCTGAAACCTACACACAATTATTAAATCAAAAAATTACGCACTACCTGTCAGATTACAATAATGATTGGCGAAGCTTTGATTTAAGAGATAAGGAAATTGTAGAAAGTATTTATTAAATGTCAGTTCGAGCGGAGTCGAGAACTAGACAAGAAAAAATGTAATCGCATCTCGACTTCGCTCGATGTGACAATAATTAAAAAATAAAAAAATGAAACCAACATTTAAACAACTTGTATATTCTTTTACATTATTCAGTGTGATTCTATTAACGTATAGAATTATTAAAAGCGAAAGCTTAAGTTATATTTTTTTAGCATGGAATTTATTTTTGGCATTAATTCCTTGGTGGATTAGTAATTATTTAAAACAAAAAGAAACACTGTATTTAAAATATTTGCCATTGTTGGGAGCGTGGTTATTATTTATTCCTAACTCGCCTTATATTTTGACTGATTTATTTCATTTAAAACCTCGCCCTTATTTGCCATTATGGTTTGATTTAGTTTTAGTATTGTCGTTTGCATTAATAGGAATGATTGTGTTTTTAAAATCTTTAAAAGATATGTTTGCCATTTTAAAAACTCATGTTAGCCCCATGTTATTTACGATATTAATTCCCTTTGTGTTTTGGTTAATTGCTTTTGGTTTGTATTTAGGAAGATATCTGCGATTTAATAGTTGGAACGTTGTTAACCATCCTTTGCGATTAATGCGTCAGAGTTTTGATATTCTTTTAGAAAAAGATACAATAGGCTTTACGCTTATTTTTAGTGTATTTATGTGGTTTTTATATTACATAACTATCAGTATGAATCAAAATGAAAAAGCGTAATTGATTTATTTTATCAATGCTTTTGATTATCTTTAATCTCAATTATAGTGTTCATGAACTCGTTTTTTAAATCTTTTACATACGCTTTTAATGGCATTAAGTTGAGCATACAGCAACGCAATATGAAAGTGCATGTATGTTGTGCAATAATTTCGATTGTTTTAGGCTTTATACTAAAAATTAGTATTACGGAATGGAGTTTGGTTTTAATCTGTATAGGTATTGTTTTAGCCCTTGAAACAATTAACACAGCTATTGAGTCGTTGGTAGATTTAGTAGAGCCTAATCATAACCCTATAGCAGGAAAAATAAAAGATTTGGCAGCAGGGGCAGTGCTTATTTTTTCAATTATTTCTGCTATTATAGGAACGTTTATATTTGGAAAATATATATTAGATTTACTATTCAATTAAATTTCAAAAATATGTCTCAATTTCCAGAAACAGAATTAATCCTTACTAAGGAAAATCGTGTATATCATATTAATTTAAAAGCCGAAGATATAGCAGATGATGTGATTGTGGTTGGTGATCAGCATCGTGTTGCCCAAATCTCAAAATTCTTTAGCAAAATAGAATTTAAAACAGAACACAGAGAGTTTGTAACACATACTGGTATTTTTAACGGGAAACGAGTAACGGTTTTATCTACAGGTATTGGTACCGATAATATTGATATTGTAGTGAATGAATTAGATGCAGCTGTTAATATCAATCCAGTAACCAGAGAATTAAATCCAAGTCTTCGTTCTTTAAACATTGTTCGTTTAGGAACCAGTGGGGCTTTACAGGCAGATATTCCTGTGAATGGTATTGTGGTTAGTTCTCATGGATTGGGTTTAGATGGTTTATTGAACTTTTATAATAATTGGGAAAGTGTGGGGGAGAAGGATATCAGCGAAGCATTTATTAAACATACAGGTTGGTTGCCAAATTTGCCATATCCTTATTGCGTAAAAGCCTCAGATAAACTGATTTCTAAATTCCAGGAAGGAACGTACATCGGAATTACCGCTACAGCTCCAGGGTTTTATGGTCCCCAAGGGCGTCAAATTAGATTAAAAGCAGCCATGCCCAATTTAAATGAACTTTTAACCGATTTTAGATTAGGAGAACACCGAATTACCAATTTTGAAATGGAAACATCCGCATTATACGGTTTAGGAAAGTTATTAAACCACAATTGTTTAACAGCTTGTGTTATTATCGCAAACCGCGTCCGTAAAGAGTTTACAAGCGATTATGCTAAAAGTGTAGAGATATTAATACAGGAAAGTTTACAACGATTAACAGCCTAATTGTTAAAAAAAACAAAACTTAATTAAAAAATGGCTCCATATCGGGGCTATTTTTGTTAAGTATGAGACCTAAGAAAAATGAAATGAACCTGAAAGAAGTAATTGCCTTAATTACTCTATTAGATGACCCGGATGATGGGATTTATTCTGAGGTGAAAAACAGATTTATCATCTTAGGTCCTCCTGCAATTCCTCACCTAGAAACAGCTTGGGAAAATAGTTTTGATGCCTTAATGCAAAAAAGGATAGAAGGTATTATCCATACTATTCAATTTAAGGCTCTCCAAAATGCATTAAAACATTGGGCAGAAAATGAACAGGATGATTTATTTAAAGGTTGCGCCATTATAGCTCGTTACCAATATCCTGATTTAGATGAGAATAAATTAAAAAAACAGTTGAACCAAATTAAGCAAGACGTTTGGTTAGAATTACATGATGATTTAACTGCTATTGAAAAAGTAAAAATCATCAATCATATTATGTTTGAAGTGCATCAGTTTGGTGGTAACATTACTAACTATCACGCACCTCAAAATTCTTTTATCAATGTTGTTTTAGAA
>JBBIUW010000043.1:0-11311 GCA_037440045.1 Sphingobacteriaceae bacterium | reverse complement strand
CCATCATTAAAAAGCTTTTTAAAACAAGTAGCTCAAGAAAAAAAATTACATGAAGTTGTTATTTTAGTTGACAAAGAAGTAATCAAACACCTTGGAGAACAAAAATATTATATGGGGTTTGTGTCTCAAAAAACAGTTCGAAATAAAATAGAGATGTCATTCTTAACCTGTTCTTTAGATGGTTTTGCGAGATGGTACATGATGTTTGGTGATAGTGCAGAAATTATAAAACCTGATTATTTAAAAAAGGTTGTTAAACAAACAGCTCTAAATATTGCCAAAAAGCAATAATTATTTTTTTCTACTGACATAGGGTTGTCACTTACTCATCTTTTCTTTGTAGCATAATCTTAAAAATTAAACCTATGATCACATTTATGGAATCGTTCTTAAAAGAATTAGAACACGAAAGTATTGGAACAAAAAAAATGTTAGCACTTGTACCTGCCGACAAACCAGATTGGAAACCACATGAAAAAAGTATGAAGCTAAAAGACTTAGCTACTCACTTGGCAGATTTGCCTACGTGGATTACATTAGCCTTAACAACCGAAGAATTAGATTTTGCAAGCTCGCCATATAATCCTACCAATTGCGATGGAGGTGAAGAGTTGGTAAAATACTATGAGAAAAATGTACAAGAAGCAAAACAACATTTACAAAAGAATAAAGATTCTATTTTAGAGGAAACATGGCCTTTAAAAAACGGAGAAGTAATATACATGCAACAAACTAAATTAGATACAATTCGTCATTCATATTGTCAGATAGTTCATCACAGAGCACAACTTGGCGTTTATTTAAGATTATTAAATATTCCTATCCCTGGAGTTTATGGTTCAAGTGCTGACGAAGCTTAATTATTAATAGTATGACAACACAACTTAATTCGTTTAAAATTATTGGCATTTCTGTTCGAACTTCTAACGAAAATGGACAAGCAGGAAAAGATATTCCCTTTTTGTGGAATAAGTTTTTTGAAGAAAACATTTCTGAAAAAATTCCGAATAAACTCAGTGATGAGATTTATAGTGTATATACTCATTATGAAAAAGACCATACCAAACCATACACTACCATTTTAGGATACAAAGTAAAGGAGGAAGAACCTGTTCCTGAAGGATTAGTGGCAATTGCAATTAGTGCTGCTAACTATAAAATTTTTACAGCAAAGGGAAAAATATCAGAAGGTATTGTATTTAAAGAATGGCAAAACATCTGGAATTTAAATGATGAACTTAATCGTTCCTTTACATCTGATTTTGAAATTTACGGAACAAAATCTCAAGATCCAGAAAGCGCTGAAGTTGATATTTATATTGCATTAAACTAAAAAAAACGCTGGTAAGATAATCTTACCAGCGTTTTTTTAAATAATGTGATATTAACTAATACACATGCTGACCACCATTGATACTGTAATTAGCACCAGTAACAAAACTTGTTTCCTCACTTGCCAAAAACGATACTAAATGAGCTACTTCATGTGTACCTCCTAAACGCCCCATTGGTACTTGTGCAACAATTTGATTTAATACTTTTTCAGGAACAGCCATTACCATATCTGTTCCAATATAACCTGGAGAAATAGTGTTAACTGTAACGCCATACTTTGCTACCTCCATTGCTAATGATTTAGTAAAACCATGCATTCCAGCTTTTGCAGCTGAATAATTTGTTTGCCCAAATTGCCCGCGTTGTCCATTTACTGATGATATATTAATAATTCTACCAAAATTTCTATCAATCATTCCTTGAATAACCTGACGTGTGCAATTAAAAACAGAATTTAAATTTGTATTAATGACTGCATGCCAATCCTCTGGTTTCATGTTAATTAAACGCCCATCGCGAGTGATACCAGCGTTATTAACCAAAGTATCTATATGACCATATTTAGCTTCAATTTCAGCAATCATCTTTCCTGTACTTTCATAATCACTTACATCACCATAAAATAACTCTATATCAAATCCTTCTGATTTCATTTGAGCCATCCACTTATCCGCTTTCTCTTTGGTATGATAATTACCAACAACCGTGTAACCATCTTTAAACAATTCCTTACACATAGCAGTTCCTAAACCACCAGTAGCTCCTGTAATTAATACAGTTCTTTTATTAGATTTTTCCATAACGATGTAATTAAATATTAAAATGCAGAATTAACTTTATAAAATGTATTAGATGTTAAGTAAAGATTAAGAAATAGTCTTAAATCTTATCCACATTCATTACAGTAGCCTCGCCACTTGTACATACATTTCCTGTTGCCTTATCTTTAATAAGTGTTTCAATTACTGCACGATGCTTATCCTTAATAACTTCTTTTACTGTAAAGAACGCCTCATACTCAACTTCTACATACATTGGTTTTAAAAAGCTAAGAGATTGTTTTAAATAAATGGTTCCTTCGCCTGGAAAAAGCACACCAAATACTTTACTAAACAAAGCTGCACCTAACATACCATGCATAATTGGTTTTTTAAACATTGTTTTTGCTGCAAAATCAGCATCTGTATGAACTGGGTTTTTATCACCAGTTACTTCTGCAAAACGATTTACTTCATCTTGCGTAAATTTAAAATCATGAGAATAAGTTTGTCCAGTTTCTATCATAGGGCTTAGTTTTTAGTAATTTTCAAAAAAAAATATCACAATGTCAAGTTTTCTAAAACTTATTTCGATTTAGACGAAATAATATTTTTTTACGACAATTTAACACAAAAATAATATGAATTTACTTGACACGTATAGGAAAAAATGACGACATTTGCAGCGAAATTAAAAACAAGCCCTTAAACACTTGATTTTCAACAAATAAGCCGAATTTACTAAATTATATATATCAATTAAGCTCAAAAAATGAAAACAAACAACCCTATTATCGACAACATGATGGATGCTCAAGCTAACGCCATGAACACTTGGATGGATTCTGCAAAGAAATTCCAATCTGCATTTGCTAATGGAACTATTATGGCTGATAGCCAATCTATCTATAAAGATATGATGGATAAACAAACTGCAATGTTTAATGGCATAAATGCAAACAATGCAAATCCATTTGGTGCAAATCCTTTTATGAATGATAATTCTAAACCTGAAGAATTCTTAAAAAATTGGTATAACCAACAAATGAATGGATTAAAACAAATGACTGATTTTAACCAAAGCATTTATAATTCAATGGTTAACTATGGTAAAAATGCTAGCGATTATAACAATAGTTTTTCTACTATGAATAACGCTTGGACAAACATCTACAATAGCTGGATGAATACAATGAATACTTCTTATGATACTTTTTCAAAAAATATTAAAAATCCATTCAATGCAGATATGTTTAAAAACATGTATGAAGGTGGACAAGTATACATGAAAGTACAAGAGATGTTTCAACCAATGATGACAGCAATTAAAAATTCTGATTTTAGTGCTGAAACATGGAAAAACATCTATTCAACTGAGAACTATAAAAAAATGACTGAACAAATTTTCGGTTCATTTTTTAATAATGCTTCTTTAAAAGATGTTTTTGACAATGCTACTAAGCAAATGCATAATTTCTTTGTTAATCAAAACGGATTAGGTAAAGAATATTATGAGCAAATGAAAAACATGTCGGCTCAGTTTCCTGAATTATTCTCTGGTGATGCTGAACACATGAAAGATTTATATGCTAAAATGAATAATGTTTTTGGTAAAACATTTGAACCATTATTAAAATTAGCAAACCCTGGTAAAGAAAAAGAAAACGTTGAAGCGACTATTGCTTTATTAGATAAAGTAACTGAATACAGTATTAAACAAGCTGAGTTACAATCTCAATTATATAAAACAATGCAATCTTCAATGGAAGAGTTAGCAAAAGAAACTCAAGAAAAATATAAAAATGTACAAGCTGGTAACTTTACAATGCCAACTCCTACAGAATTATATAACGAGTGGGTAAAAACAAACGAGAAAATGTATTCTGAATTATTTGCTACTGATGAATTTAGTAAAGTAAAAGCAGAAGCATTAAACTTAAGCATGGATGTAAAAAAACATTTCGAAAAACAATTTGAAAATGTATTTGAACAATACCCAATTGCATTTAAGAGCGAAATGGAAGAAATATACAAAACCATGCACGATCTTAAAAAAACTGTAAAAGAATTACAAACTAAATTAGCTATGCAAAATGCTGCTTCTGTAGAATTATTTGAAGATGGTACTGCTGCAAAAACTAAGAAAAAGTAATATCGCCTTTGTGTTCATAGCACAATAATAAGAGGGCTGCCAATGTGTTTGTGGGCAGCCTTTTTTTTAAATTCTTTTTGTAAAACTAAAACATTAACTTAACATCATCATCTAAACAAAGTCCTATGGAAAAAAAGTTAGTAGAAGAAATGCAAAACATGAGCTCTAAATTAATGAAGAGCTACGAAACTTTTAATGAAATAAAAGAAATTGACATTGCGACATCTCCCAAAACAGCTGTATACAACGAAGACAAACTAACACTTTACAGATACGACAGAACTTCTGAACCAACTTATAAAACGCCTGTATTAATTGTTTACGCTTTAGTAAACACATACAAGATGTTGGATATTCAACCAGACAGAAGTTATATTAGAAACTTATTAGATGCAGGTTTAGATGTGTATTTAATTGATTGGGGTAATCCAACAAAAGTTGATAAATATTTAAGCATTGATGATTATGTAAATACATACATCAACAACTGTGTAGATTTTATTAGAAAGAAAAATAGAGTTGAAAAAATAAACATTTTAAGTATTTGTCAAGGCGGTACCTTAAGTGTTATTTATAGTGCGTTGTACCCTAATAAAGTAAAAAACTTAGTAACTCATGTTACTCCTATTGATTTTAGCACAAATGATGGACTATTATTTCGTTGGAGTAAAGACATGGATTTTGACAAAATTGTTGAAGGATTTGGCGGTTTAATTCCTGGCGACTTTTTAAATCAGGGATTTGACATGTTAAAGCCAATGATGAAATTACAAAAACAACAAACATTAACTAATTCATTAGATGATAAAGATAAGTTAATGAACTTTCTGCGTATGGAAAAATGGATTAGCGAAAGCCCAGACCAAGCAGGAGAATGTTTTAAGGAATTTATGCAAGGTTTGTATCAACAAAATAAATTAGCAAAAGGAGAATTAGAAGTTGGTGGCAAAAAGGTAAATCTAAAAAACTTAACTTCTAACTTATTAAATATTTATGCAACCGAAGATCATTTAGTTCCTCCTGCTGCAACTATTCCATTAAATGATTTAGTTGGTAGTAAAGATAAAGAGCTATATAGTTTTAAAGGTGGCCATATCGGTGTATTTGTTGGAAGCAAATCTCAAAAAGAATTAGCTCCAGCAGTTACAAGTTGGTTAAAGAAACGAGACTAATAACTTAAAAAACTAAAATCCCTTTAGAAAAATCTAAAGGGATTTTTATTTCAACCATTTTTAGTTTAACTTGTTTACTTTAAAACAATTACATTATTTATGAAATTTATACTTTTAAGTGTTTTTTTATCCTTTCATTTTTTTGCAACATCGCAAACAGATTCTATAATCAAGCAATTTGACGCGAAAAAAAACAAATTAAACCATAATGGTATGATTGTTCTAACTTCGTGGGCTAGCGCGAATATTGTTGGAAGCGGCATTGGATACGCATTAACAAAAAGTGAGGAAGAAAAAAACTTTCATTTAATGAATGCTTCGTGGGGAGTAATTAATTTAGCGATTGCAATGCCTGGCTTACTCGCTAGAGAAAAAAATTCTAAAACAATTTACGATTTACAAAAAAGTCAAACTCAAATTGAAAAACTATTTTTAGCCAATGCTTTACTAGATGTTGTGTACATCTCGGGAGGATTTTACATGAAATCATACGCTAATAATCAAACTTATATTGTCAAACAAGAGCGTTTTAATGGGTTTGGAAATTCTGTATTTATGCAAGGTGCAGGATTGATGGCGTTTGATTTAGCTATGACTATCTTGAATAATAGAAACCGAAAAAAACACCTTGATCCCTTTTTAAAAAAAGCTAGTATTTCATTCACTGGAAACTATATTAAATTGGGATACAGATTTAATTAATTCCGTTAATCTGCCATAAATACCAATAATATAATTCATATTAAAAGATTGTAATTTTATTTACCTTTACTAAATGGAACCCATAATTGAGTTAAAAGACATAAAAAGAATATAAAATTGGTACTGAAGAAATTCATGCACTTAGCGGGGTAACACTTAATATTTATAAAAACGAATATGTTGCCTTAATGGGACCAAGTGGTAGCGGAAAATCTACCTTAATGAATATGTTAGGTTGCTTGGATTCTCCAACATCTGGCGAATATATCCTAAATAAATTAGCAGTTGCTCAAATGAGCGATAATGAATTAGCTGAAGTAAGAAATAAGCAAATTGGGTTTGTATTTCAAACTTTTAATTTATTACCTCGCTCTACTACATTAGAAAACGTGATGCTTCCCTTGGTTTATGCAGGTATTGAAAAAACACAGCGTCAAGAAATGGCTTCAAAGGTTTTAAAACAAGTTGGATTAGAAAACCGTATGGGTCATAAGCCTAATGAATTATCAGGTGGTCAACGTCAACGTGTAGCAATTGCAAGGGCGCTAGTTAATAATCCTGCAATTATTTTAGCAGATGAGCCAACTGGTAATTTAGATAGTAAAACATCTGTAGAAATTATGGGTTTACTGGAAGAAATTCATAAAAACGGTAATACTATTATTTTAGTAACGCATGAAGAAGATATTGCTGCTCATGCGCATAGAATTGTACGATTAAAGGATGGGAAAATAGAATCCGATAACGAAAATAAAAATATTACTACCTACAAATCCAGAATTGAAAATTATAATTAATACGTATACTCAATTAATAAAAAAAATCCCGCTTCAAAAAAGCGGGATTTTTTTATAAGTAAAACATACTAATTAATTCTTAATTAATTTAATGATGTGTTGTTTACCATCTTGTTTCACTTTTACAAAGTAAATACCATTGTTTAAATATTGAATATCTATTGTTGAATGTTGAGCAGATGTTGTTTCAGATAATACAACTTGTCCAATCGCATTCACAATTTCAATTTTTGTATTTTCAACGGCTACTCCAAAATCAATATTCAACAAACCATTATTAGGATTTGGATAAACAGAAACAAAAGTAGATGAATTCGAAATATTATTAATTCCCGTACAAGTATTTACAGTTAAATTCAAACCTACAATACTATCACATCCTGAAGCTGCTGTTACTGTGGTTATATAAATACCTGCTACGCTATATGTATTTGATGAATAGGTATATGTATCACCTGCACACAAATTGTCATTTGTAATATTATTTACAGCTCCTGTTGTTAAAGTAACTTGATTTGAAGTTGCTACTGATGATGTAACACATGAGTTAGAAGTATTAATGTTACAAGTAACGACATCATTAATAAAGAAATTAGGTAGCATTAAACTAGGATTAGTTTCTCCGGCAATATTATTTCCATTAACTTGCCATTGGTAGTTAGCTGGTGTTGCAAAACTATTTATTGCAGAAGTGAATTTTTTATTATGACAATTTGTACTTCCTGCTTCATACAATCTTAACTCAGTAATAAACGTATAGTAATTACCTGGTGATTGACTGATATTGATTCTATATTTTTGATAAGATACTGTATTTGTAAAAGTATATGTATTCCATACATTTTGAACTGGAGCATTATCAACTCTTGAATCTAAAACATCCCATGTTGTTCCATTGAACCCTTCAAATGTCCAAACTGATGGATTGTATGAAGTACTACCCCAACCACCTTGCATAGTTGATGCGCAATAGAACGAATATTGTATCAATGTTTTTGAATTACCTGATCCAAAATCATATTCTAACCAATCTGGTAAAGTACCACCTGAATTCCCCCAGCCTTCGGTAATTGTATCATTATCAAATGCTGTTGCCGCATAGTTTGTTCCATAAATACTACTTGCTGTAGCTGTACCACCAAATGCAACGTTTATAGGTGTTGGAGGTAATTGAGTAATAGAAATTGAAGGTAAACTTGGTGCATTTACAACAATAGTTTGTGTAGCATTAGCTGTAGCTCCAAAACCATCAGCAAATAACCAACTTACAGTATAAGTACCTGGTGCTGTATAAGTAGTTGCTGCAGAAGTTGAACCTGTGAATGTTACAGTAGCACAAGCATCTGTAGTTGTAGGTGAATTTAAATTCACTAAACAATTTCCTGTAACAGTTGCTAAAGAAGGAGTAACAATTGCAGGAACAATACAAGACCCTCCTAAAGCAGGTGCTCCACAAATAAAGTTAGACGTACATCCTGTTAAAGCATAATTTGTTAATACCCCATCATTATGGTTAGACGTTAAATCAGCTACAGTAGTAAGTGCTGTATTATTACCATATCCAATGGCATTATCAAATTTATAATAAGCTACTAAACCTGGTTCATTACCATTTAATTCTACATTATAATTAGCTGCAATTTCAGATTGTGTTCTAACTACATTCCAAATACGAGCATCATCAATCGTTCCATTAAATTCATAAGAACCTCCACTTGCAGCTCCTAATCCTAATTCGCTTGAATTTGGAATTGGATCACCTGTTGGTACATCAGATGCTTCTAAAACACCATTTAAATAAACTTTACGAGTTGTTCCATCCCAAGTTGCCGCAAAATGATACCATGTATTTGTTTGCAAATCTGTTGTTCCCCATAATTCTGTTGGTCCCCATGCCCATGAAGCCATACAAATTGTTGTTCCATGACCCGGTTTAGGTTTTATAAAAAACAACCAATTTCCAGCCCAACGACCTTTTTCCATTAAATTAGTTTCATTAACAATGTCATTTGTATTAAACCAACATTCCAATGTAAATGCATTTTCAACATTTAAACTTGGAGAATGAGGTATAGCAACTCTATCATTAATTCCATCCCCATTTAAACCAGAAGAAAGAGAAGAACAATTATTAACTGTTACGCTTCCTGTTGCAGAACCAATACAACCGTTAGCATCCGCACCTAGTACGGTATAATTTGTAGTTGTTGTAGGAGTTAAAACCGCTGAACCTCCAGAAAAACTATAAGTAGTAGCACCACTTGGAGAAATTGTAAATGAATTTCCTGTGCAAACAGCGCCATTGTTTACAGTAATCGTAGGTAAAGCATTAACCGTTACAGTTGCTACAGCAGTATTAGAACTAACACATCCTTGAACACTTGTTCCAGTTACGTTAAATGTAGCGTCAGATGTAGGAGATACAATTGATAAGCCTCCGGAAATCGTATATGTATCAGCTCCTGTAGGAGAAATAGTAAATGAATTACCAGAACATATCGCTCCGCTATTTACAGCTATTGTTGGTACAGCATTTACAGTTACTGATGCCACAGCTGTATTAGAGCTAACACATCCTTGTAAACTTGTTCCTGTTACATTAAATGTTGTATTAGATGTAGGTGAAACAACAGATAAACCACCAGATATTGTATATGTATTAGCTCCTGTAGGAGAAATAGTAAAATTATTTCCAGCGCAAATTGAACCACTGTTTACAGAAATAGTTGGTTGTGCGTTAACAATAATTGATTGTGTTGCTGAAGATGAACAACCTGTAGGAGCAGTAATAGTTACAGTATTAACACTTGTATTATTAACATTTATACTTGATGTTGTAGCCGCATTAGACCATAGGTAAGTTAAACCATTATTTACAGGAGATGACGATGGAACTTCCCAAGTTGCACCATTCATTAAAGTACCATTTGCAGAGTTAACTGATAAATCAGAAACCGAAGTTCCTGAAGCGTTATCTGCTCTTACATAAAATTGTAAATTAGCTGCTGAAGGTGAAGTTGACGCATTCATACTAGATGCAATCTGAGCTTGTGTTCGAGCTACATTCCAAACTTTAACCTCATCCATTTTTCCATTAAAATAGTTACACAAACATGTTCCTTGTGTTCCTAATACTAAAGCACCATTGCCACCATTATTAATATTAGCACCTGTTGATGCTGTTCCTGCTGAAACACCATTAATAAAAAACTCCAAGCTATTAGTAGCTGCTTTTACAACAACTGCCACGTGAGACCATTGATTTAATGCAACTGTACCTGTTGATGTAATTGCTGTAGCGCAAGAGCCACTTGTCCAGTAGTTCAATTTATTACCTGTTGTACAGCCATTAGCACCTAATGATAAAGCATAACCATAAGACCCTTTCATAATAATCATTGAACTATTTGCAAAAACAGATCTTGGATAAATCCAAGCTTCAATAGTTAACTCACTAGCTGGCACTTGAGCAGCATTGTGAGGAAAAGATGCATACTGATTAGAACCATTAAAATCCAAAGCACTTGGATTTGCATTTGCAGATAAATTAACTGTATTAGGAGCACACACTACTGTTGAAGAACTTGCTGAAATACCAGCAACTAATGGTGCTAATGGAACTGTGTAACCACTAACAACACCTCCTGGTGCAATCCAGTTTGAAGTAGTTCCTGATAAAGCAGCATTAGTAACAGTACCTGTATTTGCGCTACCAGATACATCAACCAAAGATATCACTCCTGTATTTGTATTTCCTGCCACACCTTGGTTAAAGTGATAATTTGCTAATAAACCTGGTGTCGTAGAAGAAATTTCACAATTTTTATATGAATTGATTTCACATTGAGAACGAACCACATTCCAAACACGTACCTCATCCATACTTCCATTCATAAAATTTGATGCAGATACTGCATCACCTTGTCTTCCTATATAAAAAGGGTTAGTTCCTGGATTAGAAACTCCTAACACTGCAGATACAGTAGATACTAAATTCCCATTTACGTAAAACTTTATCACAGAACCATCGTTAGTTACAGCAACATGTTGCCAGATACCATTTGTAACAGCTCCTGCAGAAGAGTATTTCCATCCATTTGCTGATGTAGGGAAAAGCGCTAATTCTCCTGCTCCAGTAATTTGAAAAATATATTCACCAGAACCTGCAAATCCATTACCATTTCCTTTTCCCACTATTGTTCTAAAACCTGAACCATTTGGCTTAACCCAAGCTTCAAATGTGTATAGATTCACAACATTTAAAGCTGCATTATGAGCTACTAAAATTTGGTCATCTACTCCATCAAAATTGAAAGCTTCACCTGTTTGAGCGTTTAAAGCCGAATTGACACAACACAATGTTGCTAATGAGAGGAACGTTTTTTTAAATTTAGA
>JBBIUW010000042.1:0-11331 GCA_037440045.1 Sphingobacteriaceae bacterium | reverse complement strand
GGCGGACAACTTAAAACTTTACAAAAAAATGATTCAGTAGCAACACCACTTTATGTTATTGGCATTCATAATAAAAAATGGGAACTCTATAGCAAAACTGGATTTGTGTTTCGTAAGAAACCTGGCACTAGTATGGGTTTACAGCTGTCTTATTTAAATCATGAACAACATAATAATTATGGTATAAATAGTTATGACGGCTTGCAAAAAACGTTTTATGCTAATTATATTTTTCAAGGTATAATCAAAACAACTGATAATACGTATAAAGTAGGAGCAAGCTATATGAACGATGATGTTGCCGAATCATTTCGTTTACTAAAATTTAATCGTACCGAAAAAGTGGCTGGAGCATTTGCAGAGTTGGCACACAACCAAGGCGAAAAATTTAATGTGGTAGCTGGTTTGCGTGCCGATTATCATAACTACTACGGATTGTTTTTTACACCACGTTTACACATGCGTTATGCTCTTAAAGGGAGTAAAACGGTTTTTAGATTAAGTGGAGGACGAGCTTTAAAAACAGCTAATGTGTTGGCTGAAAATACAGCATTAATGGCTTCGTCTAGAGAGTGGTTGATAACCCCAAGTGATTTAAATATGCCTTATGGTTTAAAACCAGAAACTGGTTGGAACTATGGATTTAATTTTACTCAAAAACTAAAATTAAATTATAAAGATGCCTATGTAACAGTTGATTTATACCGTACTGATTTTACACAACAAGTAGTGGTTGATGTGGATGCAAACACACAACAAGTATTGTTTTATAATTTAAAAGGACCTTCGTTTTCAAACACCGCTCAGATAGAGTTTGGTTGGGAAATACGTAAACGTTTAAATGTAAAAACAGCCTATCGTTATGTAGATACTAAGGTGAATTATCAATCTGGTTTATTACAAAAAGCATTGGTATCAAAACACAGAGCGTTTATCAATATTTCATATGAAACCAAAAAAAAACATTGGTTGTTTGATGCCACGTTACAATACAACGGTAAAAAACGATTACCACAAACTAACACTAATCCAACAGAGTATCAACGCGCTTCGTATTCGCCTGATTTTTATAATGTGTAACTTATCTTACCAAAATTAAAAAAGCTGATTTTAATGTATATGTTGGTGTAGAAAATGCCTTAGATTATAAACAAGCTAATCCAATTGTAGCAAGCGATGCGCCTTTTAATAAGTACTTTGATGCGAGTATGGTATGGGGACCAATTTATGGTCGAATGCTATACGTTGGTTTGAGGTATAAAATTAAGTAAGGCTTGTACTATTCCCCCTTCGAAGGGGGTGTCCGCCAGCTTGCGGACGGGGGATGTGGTACTAAAACATGCCTTTTCCTTTTAAATAATCCATTCTAAGTCAGGTACCGACTATTTACCAAAATGAGTATTAATAATTTTAATCACAGTTCGTCTATTTGCTTTTTGAGCTTTTTCTTTTTCACTTTCAGAAACTAATTGATCAATTTGTTTTTGTGTAAAAATAGGATTTGATTCTCCTTTACATTCATAGCTAATTCTATCTAATTGAAGTTTTGGATACTTACTAGAAAACATTACTTGTAATCTGTTTTTTCCACATATTTCAGTTTTGCTTTGATTCGTTTCAGAATTACCCCTTGTATCTGTATGAAAAATAACTTGAATAGATAGATTTTTATTTTTTAATAAAAAGTTAGCCAAGCTATCAATAATAGGAAAATTGTTTACATCAATCTGGCAATCAGGCTTAAATAATTGAGGTAATGTCATTTGCGAATTGACTTGAAAAGTAGAATCTGAGAAATTAAATGTTTTTTGTGCATTAGATATTGTACAGTTAATACTAAATAGTGCTAAAAAAACGAATATATTTTTCATAGCCTACTAATGCCTTTTCTTTTTCTTAGTATGATTAAAGCTAGGGCAAGTGTCGCACTTGTTTTTACCTCTAAATAAAAAGCAACTCGATAGTAACAATGAGCTGCTTAAGGCAACAATAACAAGGTAAATGTATTTAGGGCGAATCATAATTTCAAATATACGAAATTTCGTAAAACTTTAACACCTGACAGGTTTTTAAAACCTGTCAGGTATAGTTAATAAAGTAAAAAAACATACATTTGTATATGAACTCAAACGAACAGTTTTTAAAAGAGGAATATATTCCTTTATTACAACAATTATCCGATAATGAAGTTGGATTGTGGGGTGTATTATCTCCACAAGGAATGATAGAGCATATGACCGATGCTTTTGCAAATGCTTATGGCAGAATTAAATTACCAGCTCAAACACCCGAAGCTATTTTACCTAAAGTGAGAGCCTTTGCTTTAAGCGAAACGCCTTTTAAGGAAAATACCAAAAATGTATTAATGAGTGAAGAACCTGCACCGTTGAGAAATCAGTCGATGACAGAAGCCATTAATGAACTTGAAAAGGAAATCAAGGCTTTTATGGATTACTATACATCTCATCCAGATTCAAAAAACTTAAACCCGTTTTTTGGTGAGTTTAATTACGAAGAGTGGTTGCATCTTTTAAATAAACATGCTAAGCATCATTTAAAACAATTCAATTTATTATAAGCATGGATCATCACAGAGGAAGAAATAACCGACAACACGAAGATAATTTAGATAATTTAATTTTTGGTACCCGTGCTGTTATTGAAGCAATTAACGCTGGAAAAGAAATTGATAAAATTATTATTCAAAAAGGGTTATCTAATCAATTGTATAGCGAATTGCGTAAAGCTATCAAGGATTTAGATATTCCTATTCAAATAGTACCGCCTGAGAAAATTAATCGCATTACTTCCAAAAATCACCAAGGAGTTTTAGCATTTGTATCTCAAATTACCTACTACGAAGTAGAAGATGTGTTAGCAGATGTATTTGAAAAAGGAAAAACACCCTTGGTTTTAATTTTAGATAGAGTTACCGACGTTCGTAATTTTGGGGCGATAGCTCGTAGTGCTGATTGTGCTGGTGTTGATTTTATTATCATACCTAGTCGCGGTGCTGCGCAAATTAATGCGGATGCTGTAAAAACAAGTGCTGGTGCTTTAAACCGAATGAAAGTTTGCAGAGTAGATAATTTAAAAAATACCATTGAATATTTAAAAGAAAGCGGTCTGCAAATTATTGCCTGCCACGAAAAAACAGAAAGCTACCATTTTAATGCAGACTTAACTAAACCAACTGCTATTATTATGGGCTCTGAAGAAAATGGAATTTCAAACGAATATTTAAAACGTAGCGATATGCAAGTAAAGATTCCGATGGTAGGAAATATCGCATCGTTAAATGTATCCGTTGCAACAGGTATTATTTTATTTGAAGCTGTTAAGCAAAGATTATAATCATGATTACGAATAAAAATACGAATGTACGAATCTGGGTTTTGCCCAGCTTCGATTCGTATATTCGTACTAATTCGTAATCTTTAATTATAAATGAGAACACTAGAGGAAGTAATAGAACGAAAACTCTTAAAAGAGTGTGTATTTAAAACAGCTCGGTCTGGTGGTGCTGGCGGACAAAATGTAAATAAGGTTGAGACAAAAGTAGAATTGTGGTTTAATATTGCGGAGTCGGGATTGTTAACGGATGAAGAGAAACAGATATTACTTCATAAATTGCATAAGCATTTAGAAAAAGGAACAACAATTCATTTACAAGAACAAACAGAAAGAACACAATTAAAAAATAAAGAATTACTAAAACAAAAATTTTATAAATTAATTCTTTCAGGATTTAAAATTACAAAGCCTCGCAAGCCAACAAAAGTAAGTAAAGCCGTAAAAGCAAAACGGGTAGAAAGTAAACGACTTAAAGGAGAAATAAAACAATTAAGAAAAAAGATAAAATAGATACAAGTAATGAGAGATAGGTGATGAATTATAATATTTCCATAATCAATCATATCTCATAACTCAACACTAAAAACTAAATACGTATGCCAAAGATTTTAATTATTGACGACGAAAAAGCGATTCGCAGAACAATTAAAGAAATTTTAGAGTTCGAAAAATATACGGTTGACGAAGCAGAAGATGGTCAGCAAGGTTTAGAAATGGCATTGAAGGGAAACTACAATGTGATTTTAAGTGATATTAAAATGCCAAAATTAGATGGTACGGAGTTATTGAATAAATTAATGGCTCACGGCACAGAATCATCACTCATTATGATGAGCGGGCATGGCAATATTGAAACAGCGGTTGATGCTGTAAAAAAAGGTGCTTATGATTATTTAGCTAAACCAATCGACTTAAATCGATTGTTGGTAACCATTCGTAATGCAATGGATAAAACAACATTAGTTGCAGAGACTAAAGTTTTAAAAAAGAAAATTGGTAAGTCATATGAAATGATTGGTGATTCAAAAGCGTTGAATAACATCAGAGATATGATTGAAAAAGTAGCGCCAACAGACGCTCGTGTTTTAATTACAGGAAGTAACGGTAGCGGTAAAGAATTAGTTGCTCGCGAAATACATAATAAAAGTAGCCGTGCTAATGCGCCTTTAATTGAAGTGAATTGCGCAGCTATACCAAGTGAGTTAATTGAAAGTGAATTATTTGGTCACGAAAAAGGAGCTTTTACAAGTGCGGTTGCTACTCGTAAAGGTAAATTTGAATTAGCAGAAGGTGGTACCATTTTCTTGGATGAAATTGGCGATATGAGTTTATCGGCTCAAGCAAAAGTATTGCGTGCTTTACAAGAAAATAAAATTACCCGAGTTGGTGGCGATAAAGAAATTAAAGTAGATGTGAGAATTATTGCAGCTACCAACAAAGATTTAAAAAAGGAAATAGAAAAAGGGGAATTCAGAGAAGATTTATTTCACCGTTTAAGTGTAATTCCTATTCAGGTTCCATCATTAAATGATCGTAAAGAGGATATTCCAGCATTGGCAGAACATTTTATTAATTTGATTTGTACTGATTACGGAATGCCGATTAAAACAATTACAAAAACTGCATTAGCAGAATTGCAAAAGAAAGATTGGACAGGGAATATCCGTGAATTTAGAAATGTGATTGAACGTTTAATTATTTTATGTGGTAAAGAAATTACAGACAAAGACGTAAAGCAGTTTGCTTAAAATCTAACCGCAAAGAACGCTGAGTTTTTTCGCAAAGAAACAAGAGAAAGCTTTGCGCTCTCTGCGAAAATATCTTTGCGTCTCTGCGGTTAAATAAAAAATAAAATAAGATGCAAAAAACAACCGAAGCAGATTCATATTATAATAATCTTGAGACCATGAGTGTTCAGGAATTATTAATGAATATGAATAACGAAGATAAAACTGTACCATTAGCAGTTGAAAAAGCAATTCCTCAAATTGAAAAATTAGTAGAAGTAATTGTTGCTAAAATGCAACTAGGTGGACGTTTATTTTATATGGGAGCAGGTACAAGTGGGCGCTTAGGTATTTTAGATGCCAGCGAATGTCCACCAACCTATGGTATTGAACACGGTAGAGTAGTTGGCTTAATCGCGGGTGGAGATACAGCTATCCGTAAAGCAGTTGAATTTGCAGAAGATGATGTGAATCAAGGTTGGTCAGATTTACAAGAATATAAAATCAATTCAAATGATGTGGTGGTTGGTATTGCTGCTTCAGGAACAACACCTTATGTTATTGGCGCTTTAGAAACATGTAATAAAAATAATATCGAAACAGGATGCATTGTTTGCAATAGTGGTTCGCCTGTTGCAGCCGTTTCTAAATTTCCAGTTGAAGTAGTAGTTGGACCAGAGTTTGTAACTGGCTCAACCCGAATGAAATCAGGTACTGCTCAAAAATTAGTATTGAATATGATTTCTACTTCGGTGATGATTAAATTAGGAAGAGTGAAAGGAAATAAAATGGTGGATATGCAATTAAGTAATCATAAGCTGGTTGATAGAGGCACAAGAATGGTGATGAAGAATACAGGTTTGGAAGATTACGAAGTAGCCAAAGAATTATTGCTAAAATATGGTAGTGTAAGAAAAGCAACTGAGAGTTTGAATAAGTAGTTCTAATTGAATATTAAATAAATTCCTCTCCCGATAGCTATCGGGATGAAGGAGGTGTCCGTAGGACGGAGGATGTTAATGAAAAATAAAATTTTACCATATAATCCAAATTTAAAAGATTTAGCTAAAAAGCTTCGTCAACAAGGGATTTTAAGTGAAGTTTTATTATGGAAGAAAATTAAAAATAAAAGTTTAGGTGTTGAATTTCATAGACAAGTACCTATTGATAATTATATAGTTGATTTTTATTGTCATGAATTAATGTTAGCGATTGAAGTAGATGGAAATAGTCATATAAATACAGAAACTCAAATAAACGATATTAAGCGGCAAGAAATATTAGAAAATATTGGAGTGAAATTTATTAGATTTAATGATCTAGATATAAAGAAAAATATGAATGATGTTATACGTTGTTTACAATTTAAAATAGAAGAACTAGAAGAAAATTGACATCTCCCGCCCTTTGGGCACCCTCTTCAAAGAGGGAATTAATGAAACTCAATATCGAAGTTTAAACTTCAAATAGAAAACAAAGCAATTCCTCCTTTGAAGGAGGTGTCCGCAGGACGGAGGATGTAAAAAGAACATAAAAATTAAATGACCAAACAAAAAAATAATCCATTACACGGTAAAACGCTTCAAATGATATTGGAAGAGTTGGTCCTTCGTTACCGATGGGAGGGATTAGCATATCACATAGATATAAATTGTTTTAAATCAAACCCAAGTATTAAATCAAGTTTAACCTTTTTGCGAAAAACACCCTGGGCCAGAAAGAAAGTAGAAGATTTGTATTTAGCATTATTCGATTAAATTTGTTGAGATTAAAGTAGATGAAAAAAGAATTCAACATAAATGAAATGACAGATGGTATTTTATCATCTCATATTTCTTATGTGAGTAAGGCTATTACTTTAGTTGAATCTACTAAGCATGAACACCAAGAACAAGCACAACAAATCATCAATGCGATTATTAAACATAGTGGCAACTCTTTTAGACTTGGAATTACAGGAGTACCAGGAGTAGGGAAGAGTACTTTTATTGAAAGCTTTGGTTTAGAAGTCATTAATCGCGGACATAAACTAGCTGTATTAGCTATTGATCCAAGCAGTCAGTTAAGCAAAGGAAGTATTTTAGGCGATAAAACACGAATGGAACAATTGTCTATTCATCCAAATGCTTTTATTCGCCCTTCACCAAGCTCTGGTAGTTTAGGTGGCGTAGCCCGTAAAACCAAAGAAAGCATTATTATTTGTGAAGCTGCTGGTTATGATTATGTATTTATAGAAACAGTAGGAGTAGGGCAAAGCGAAACAGCGGTCCATCAATTAACCGATTTCTTTTTATTACTTATGTTGGCTGGAGCCGGAGATGAATTACAAGGTATTAAGCGAGGTATAATGGAAATGGCAGATGGTATGGTAATTACCAAAGCTGACGGATTAAATATTGACAAAGCAAAATCAGCGCGTGCGGAGTATGCTCGTGCTTTACATTTATTTCCTCCAACAGAGAGTAACTGGATACCTGAAGTGTTAACTTGCTCTAGTACCGAAAATAAAGGAATTACAGAAGTGTATGATATGATTGATAAATACAAACGTCATACAATTGCTAATCATTTTTTTGAAACTAAACGAGCGAATCAAACCAAACAATGGTTGCATCAAACCATTAATGATACTTTGATTGAACGGTTCTATTCAAATCCAGCAATCAAACAAGAAATTTTAAAAATCGAAAAACAACTAGAACAAAATTTAATAAATCCATATCAGGCAGCTATGGACTTATTTAAGAAATTATAAAATTGACCTTGCAAAAAAAAAGAATCATAGTTTCCGTTATTAATGATTTGGTAACCGACCAAAGAGTGGCTCGAACCTGTTCTGTTTTATTTGAATTGAATTACAAGGTGCTATTAGTTGGTCGTCAACAAAAAAACTCAAAACCCTTAGAAAAAAGAGATTACGATTGCAAACGCATGAAGTTGTTGTTTGAACAAGGCCCTCAATTTTATTTATTCTTTAATATTCGTTTATTTTTTGTATTATTATTTACCAAGGCAGATGCTTTATTAGCAAACGATTTAGATACCTTGTTGCCAAATTATTTAGTGTCTAAACTAAAAGGTATTCCGCTGATTTATGATAGTCACGAAATTTTTTGTGAAGTACCCGAGTTACAAACTAACCCAACTAAAAAACGCATTTGGGAAAAGTTAGAAGGATGGATTGTGCCTAAATTAAAGTATTGCATCACTGTTAATCAAAGTATTGCTAATTATTTTACCAATAAGTATCAAGTACCATTTATTTTTGTGAGGAATATCCCTAACTATACAAAAATTCAGAGTTTAAAATCTCGTCCTGAATTGGATTTACCAATAGGAAAAAAGATTGTGATTTTACAAGGAGCAGGAATAAACGTACAACGTGGCGCAGAAGAATTAGTAGAAGCGTTTCTGTATTTAGATGAAAATTATTTGCTATTAATCATCGGAAGTGGTGATGTGATTCATCAATTAAAAGAGAATGTAATTAAATTTCAACTACAGCCAAAAGTAAAATTTGTTGATAAAATTCCCGCATCAGAATTAAGACACTACACTGCTAATTCAAATTTAGGAGTAACCATTGATAAGGACACTAATATGAATTATCATTTTTCGTTACCTAATAAAGTGTTTGATTATATGCATGCAGGTATACCCATTTTAGCAACTAAACTTCCTGAAATTGAAAACTTAGTTAATACGTATCGCATAGGAACATTTATAGAAAATCATGAGCCTAAACATATAGCTTCTCAAATTCACGATTTTATAAATAGTAAAGAATATTTAGAGTATAAGAGTAATACAGTTATTGCCGCTGTTTCTAATAATTGGAAATCAGAGAAACAAAAATTAGTTGATTTATTTGGTAGAATAAATTAATGGTTAAAAAAAAGATACATAGGGTATACCGTAAATCTAAATACATTGTTTATAGACAAACAATATTGCGACCTATTGATCACTTATGGACTTTTGTTGGGGCCTTTATTGGCATTGCATCATTAGGCTATTTACAAGGTACTCAATTTGGACAAACAGATAATATTTTATTGATAGGATCTTTTGGCGCCACAGCTGTTTTAATTTTTGGTGCAACCAATAGCCCTTTAGCTCAACCCCGTAATTTAATTTTTGGACATTTATTAAGTGCAATAATTGGAGTAAGTATCTATAAACTTATTCCTGATAATATGTGGCTTTCGTCTGCATTATCTGTTTCTCTGTCAATTGTAGTAATGCAAATCACCAAAACATTACATCCTCCGGGAGGTGCAACTGCGTTAATTGCAAATATAGGTTCCGAAAAAATTAAAGCCTTAGGCTATGCTTATGTACTTTCTCCTGTTTTATCAGGAGTATTGATATTATTTACAGTGGCCGTTATTGTGAATAATATTCCAAAGAACAGAAACTATCCTTACAAAAAGTAACTTTATTTTCGTTCACCAATTTGTTGACGCCACATTGCGTAATACAAGCCTTTCTCACTCAATAAATCTTGATGTTTACCTTGCTCAATGATTTTACCTTGCTCTAATACAAATATTTTGTCGGCATGCATAATAGTAGATAAACGATGAGCAATTAAAACGGTAATTTGGTCTTTCTTAGAAGAAATGTTTCTGATTGTTTGTGTAATTTCTTCTTCTGTAATAGAATCTAGTGCAGATGTAGCTTCATCAAAAATTAATAAACGAGGATTACGTAATAAAGCTCTGGCAATAGATAAACGCTGTTTTTCTCCGCCAGATACTTTTATACCGCCTTCACCAATCGTTGTGTTTACTCCATTTTCTGCACGTTTCAATAAATTCTGACAAGCAGCTTTTTGTAGCACATCATTTATTTCTTCATCGGTAGCGCTTGGTTTTACAAACAATAAATTATCTTTAATGGTTCCACTAAATAATTGAGCATCTTGAGTTACAAAACCTAATTGTTGTCTTAATTCTGTTAAGTCAATTTCCTTAGCATTTTTTTCATTGTAAAAAATATCACCTTCATTAGGATTGTATAAACCAACTAACATTTTCACTAATGTTGTTTTTCCGCTACCAGATGGGCCAACAAAGGCTATAGTTTCTCCTGCATTAGCTTGAAAGGAAATGTCTTTTACTGCATAGGAGTTTGCTGTTTGATGCTTAAAGGTAATATTCGAAAAGCGTAAGTTGTTTATTGCGCCTATGGTTTTAGGATTTTCAGGTTTTGCCTCACTTTTTGAATTCATTAATTTAGCATAGTTCTCCATCGATGCTTTTGTTTCGTTATAGGTAATTATAACATTACCTAACTCCTGCATTGGGTTAAAAATAAAGAAAGAGAAAAACATTAAAGTAATTAAATCACCAGGTAAAATCGTTTTTTGAAATACATAATAGTATAAAACAAACACTAAACAGGTCCTAACAAAATGGACAGTCGAACCTTGTATAAAACTTAAACTTCTAATAAAACGCACTTTTTTTAGCTCTAATCCTAAAATTTTAATAGTAGTAATATTTAAACGTTCAACTTCTTGATTAGTTAATCCTAAACTTTTTACTAATTCAATATTTCTTAACGATTCAGTTGTTGCACCAGCTAAAGCAGTTGTTTCCCCTAGTATCTCTTTTGATATTTTCTTTATTTTTTTTCCTAAGAAAGAACTGATGACACCTATAACTGGAACTGTAGCTAAAAATAAGAGCGATAACTTCCAATCAAACTGGGTGACATAAAACATTACAAATCCAATACCTACAATAGATTGAAAAACTAATGAAATAGCGATGGTAATAAATTTCTCACTATCCACTTTCACTTTTTGTAACTTACCTAATGTTTCACCGCTTCTTTGGTCTTCAAAATCCTGATAAGGCAACTGAAGTGCTTTTTGGATACCGTCTGTATACATTTGAGCTCCAACGCGTTGAATGATAATGTTGGTAAAATAGTCCTGAAAATTCTTAGCAATACGCGACATCATAGCAGCACCAATTGATAATAATAACCAAGGAATAATAGCTTTAGAAAAATCTGTGAATGTATTAAAGGTATTGATTTTAATAGCAACATTATTAATGGCTTTACCAGTAATAATGGAGTCGCTTAACGAAAAACAAATATTAATTGTAGCTAATATTAATGCCAGAAATAAGTATAACTTATATTGTTTGATATGTGTATATAGAATTTTCATGAACCAGTCTTTTAAAGAGGCGTAAAATTACGACTTAAGTTTTTATCTCATCAATTAATAATGGAT